>CAVBVT010000143.1:5470-5911 GCA_963598855.1 Eggerthellaceae bacterium | reverse complement strand
CCACACGCTTCCTCTGGAGCTCACATCCGATCTTATAATTCCCCCGGATATCTCCGCCGAAATGGTAGCCGTTCGCTGCACAGCCGCCGCTGCAGTAGAATCTGGCAAAGCAGTCCTTGCAGTCCGGTTTTGTATAGACGTTGCATCTGCCGAAATCTTTCACGATCTCAGGTTTTGTGATTCCTTCGTCTACATTACCCATAAGGTACTGTTCCTCACCTACAAACTGGTGACATGGATAGAAATCTCCCCACGGTGTGACAGCCAGGTACTCTGTTCCTGAACCGCATCCGGAAAGACGTTTGTATACACATGGACCACCGGTAAGGTCGATCATAAAGTGGAAGAAGTTAAATCCTTTTCCCTCTTTCGCTCTCTTGATCATCTCTTTTGCAAGAATGTCGTACTGTTCCAGGATCTGAGGAATGTCCTCCTCGCGGA
>CAVBVT010000143.1:0-5460 GCA_963598855.1 Eggerthellaceae bacterium | reverse complement strand
AACACCGTCTGCTTGCCGTAATCCAGCAGCTTGGGAATGTCCTCCTCGCGGATGGCATACTCTTCTGTATCTGCCGCTACAACAGGCTCAACAGAGATCTGTTTGAAGCCAACGTCAGCCAGATGCAGTACATCCTCGGAAAAATCAAGATTATGATGAGTAAAAGTACCTCTTACATAATACTTGTCCTGATTTCTGGATTCTGCAAATTTCTCAAATTTCGGCATGATCAGGTCATAGCTGCCTGCACCCTTACGGAATGGACGCATGTAGTCGTGAACTTCTTTTCTTCCATCCACGCTTAATACTACATTTCCCATCTCCTTATTGCAGAATTCCATTACTTCGTCATTTAAAAGAACGCCGTTGGTTGTCAATGTGAAACGGAATTTCTTATTATGAAGCTTCTCCTGCCCTCTTCCGTATTTCACAAGATCTTTCACAACCTGCCAGTTCATAAGCGGCTCGCCGCCGAAGAAATCTACTTCCAGATTCTTTCTGGAGCCGGAATTTGCGATCAGGAAGTCCAGTGCTTTCTTTCCTACTTCAAAAGACATCAGCGCACGTCTTCCGTGATACTCTCCTTCCTCTGCAAAACAGTAGCGACATGCCAGGTTGCAGTCATGTGCAATATGAAGGCAGAGTGCCTTTACAACCGTCTGACGGTTCTTGGTAAATTCGTCAATGATATTCTCGTAAATATCTTTTGTAAAAAGCATTCCCTGTTCCTGAAGCTTCTTACATTCAGTTACAGATGTTTCCACATCTTCTTTCTTAAAACGGCCGCCAAGCTTCTGTGCAATGGCATCCGCCTCCATGCCTTCCTCTAGATACGGCAGTACCTCATAGGTTACTTCATCTACAAGGTGGATACAGCCGCTGTTGATGTCCAGCACGATATTATATCCATTACTCTGATAACGGTGAATCAGACTCATCTTCCCGCAATCCTTTCTAAAAATCTTTTTATAACCCGACAAAACGCGCCCTCCGGCGCGTTTTGCTGGATACCTGTTACTTTCAGATAAAACAAGTGAAGCAGCGGATCTCCCGCTGCTTTCCACTCATTCAACGGCTGCTTCTTATTTATGCTCGCAGCTCTGGTTTCCTACTGTACAGGAAGTCTTGCAAGCAGACTGGCAGGATGTCTGACATTCGCCACATCCGCCCTTCTTAACCGTGTTCTGAAGGTTCTTTGTATTTAATGTCTTGATATGTTCCATGATATATCCTCCTTTATGTATTCTATCTTCGCCTAGTATAGCATAAAATTACTGATTTTCAAAGTATTTTTTTGCAAGCTTTTACGACAGCATTCCCCCAAGTGCTCCGCCTCCCAGACACATAAAGAAAGTCGTCACTGCATGGGCAAAAGTCATATCCCATTTTCCCTGCGCCAGGAAAGAAACAAGAAGCAGCAATACATAGTAGGAAAGCCCGGTAACGATTCCCCAGAGATATCTGTCTTTCCGCATGATCTTACCTGCCGCGAACCCTCCTGCCAGGCAGGATGCCACATAGATAAAAATGATCCCGGCTGCCGCAGTTCCCTCACCCGGCTCAAACCGGAATAAGACAAAAGCCAGAAGCAAAAGAAGAAGTCCTGTCAGGCCATAAGCCAGCAGCAGTGACCGCAATACCGCTTTTACCCTCATAAAAAAGCCCTCCCATGGTCATTATATGGGAAGGCTTTTTTCGTTATTCTCTGTTTCTTTTATTTCTTTCTTTTCTTGAAAAATACTGCCACACCAGCTACAACTGCAGCTGCAACAAACAGGATCACAAACGGAAGGATCTGCGTATTATCACCGGTGTTTACCTGCTCCTTAGATGTAGTCTGTGAAGATTCATCCTCTGCCTCATCACCAGAAGTGCTGTTCTGTGAAGAAGATTCCTCAAGATCTGCTGTCCCTGATGAAAGGTCAGCGGATGTATCCAGATCATCTGAACTGTCTGCACTTGCTGTTCCATCAGAATTTGATGTGTCTGATGTATCAGAAGAACTTGCTGTATCTGTTGAAGAAGCTGCAGCAGGTGTAGTCTTCGCAGCATCGCTGCTGTCAGTTCCTGCATCCGGTCCCACCAGAGACTTGCTTCCCGCAATGCCAAACGGACTGAAGGAATGAGTACTGAAAGTCATAGTTCCTCCATCCACACTTGGAATAATCGTCTCCATTGCACCATTATCAAGAAGATGTTCGATTGAATATGTATAGCCAGCTTTTACCGGAACGGTTACACTGATGTACTCACCGTCCGGAATCTTATATTCTGTATTTTTCTGTGTATCCCAGAGTTCAAACTCATAAGATTTAAAGATCGTTGCATCTTCCTCATTGGTAAATTCGTAATCCTCACCGCCGGAAACACGGAACTGTACGTACCATGGAAGATCAATGCCAGATACTGTGATGCCGTCACATGTATGGTTCTGGGCTGCTGTCTGTTCCTTCTCTGTTTCTGTCAGATCAGTTCCTGCATTCTGAGGACGTTTATCTTCTTCCTCATCTTTGCGGTCAAAAATATTGTCCTTGTCTTCTTCCGGTGTTTCTGTTACATCTGGTATTTCTTCTTTACTATCCTTTTTATTATCTTTCTCAGTGTCCTCTTTATCTGTATCTGTGGAACTATCTGTCTTGCTGTCATCCTCTGCCGGAGTTACAGTTGCTTCCGGAGTTTCGGTGACATCTGGATCTTTATCCTGGTCAGCCTTGTTTTCATTTTCAGAAGGTGTTACCGTTGCTTCTGGTGTTTCGGTAGCATCTGGCTTCACGCTGTCCGCATTATCCTGATCTGTACTGTCTTTATCTGCACTGTCATCTGTTGTGTTATCTTCGGTATTACCTTTCTTCTCATCAGTATTATCGTTATCTACAGTTTCTTCCTTTTTATCTGCATCTGTCTTATCAGAGGAAGGATCCTGAGCATCCGGTGTTTCTGCTACATCCGCACTGTTTTTGTTATCATCTTTCCCGTTCTCAGTCTCACTGCTGCTTTCAGAGGAATCATCCCCACTGGTGTTTCCGTTCTCTTCTGTTTCTTCATAGGAACTGTCTTCTGAATTTTCATCGGAAGTCCCTGCACTGCTTTCGCTGGTATCATCCTTATTTTCAGAATTATTCTCTTCTTTATAATTGTCAGTCTCATCATATGATTTATCAGAACTGCTGTCTGCACTTCCAGATTCCTCTGATGAACTGTCAATGCTGCTGACAACAACTGTCACATATCCGGTAAGCGTTCCTGAACTGCTGTTCCATCCCGGAAGGCCGGAAAGATCCGCACCAGTTGACGGCTTAAATACCACAGCACAGGACTGCACACGCTTCTCCGGTACATAGGAACCATCCACCCAGGAAAGAGTTCCGTATGAATTAGACGGAAGAGCCACATTAGACAGAGCTGTAGGGCTGTCAATGGTAATATTATCCGGGATCACAGCACCAGACTCAATGCCCGAACTGCTTCCTGCATAAGTTGGTAAAGCCTGTCCGCTGATAAGAGTCATGGACAGAGCCGCTGCTGCCAGTATCGAAAAACTTTTGCTGAAAGTAATCTTTGCGTTCTTTTTCATAATAATATGCACCTCTATATTCAAAATCTTCGATTTATACCCGCTATTTATCTGAAAATTTCTTTATATAAAATATCGAACGCATTTGTCACGCGCCCGAATCAATTTTTCTTTAAAAATTAACATCTTGTTAATCTTTCGTAACAGATATTTCGTTTTTTCGTCAAATGCATTATAACACAATTCTTTTTTTTACGACACCCCCCAAATTAATTTTTTTTAAGCATCAGAGAGAACTGTTTGATTATTCGTGTTATTTCCCCCATTACTTCATCAATTCCTTCATTTGTCTCACTCCAGTTGTCTTTGTTGATCGAATCCACACAACATGGAATTACATAAAATTCTGTATCCGGATAAAGCAGTTTATAGTACATCAGTGCACGTCTTGCATGACAGGATTTACAGCAGAGAATCGCCTTTTTGATATCCAAGTGTTCTCTGTCTGTGACCTGTCTGGAATAAATTGCATTTTCGTAAGTAAAGGTTGCCTGATCTTCTCTTAGGATCGCATCCTCCGGTACTCCGTTCTTCATAAGAACATCTCTCAGGAAATCCCACTCTGACTCATAATCCCCGCAGTAATATTCTTTTTTATCCAGAACTCCGGCAAACTTTCCAACTGTGACACTGTACCTGCCGCTGGGCAAAATCTTCGGTGCCAGTCCCTGTCTGTAAAGTTCTGCCGCCTTTTCTGCCATCTGAGGATATCCGTTCCCTGGGACAAAGATCACATCTGCTTTTTCCGGTTTATCTTCTATAAAAATGAACTCTTCTATCTGCTTTAAAAATTCGTCGTACATTTTTTTCCTATATCCTTTCTTTCTGCCCGCTGCTTATTTCGCTTCGCACTCCTGCAAAGAGCCTACCTGATGTATGTCAAGCGGATATTCGCAATCCGCATTTGCTACTTGCTCATCCTAATACAAGCAAGTCCCCATCACTGCTTATTGCTTTTCTCAATTGAAGCAGGGGACTTCCTTGATTAGGGTAAATTTATTTATAATATAGCATTCTTTTAACTTTGTGCACAGATAAAAGCATTTTATTTTGTCTTAAAATTTACAAACTGCTGTTCCTGGATTCGTGCAGCTTTTGTAATGCTTCGCTTGAAAACAGATCTTTTATCTGGTTACGATCACAGTACTATACCCTGCATCTCTAAGCCTCTGTTCCATATTCACTGCATTTCCCAGCTGAAGATACGCCCCAACCTGAACCTTGTAGAGATCATTTTCCTTCAGGATAAAAGCAGGAAATCCCTGATCTGTCAACTGGTACAGCATCCGGTCCGCATTTTCCCTGTTTCGGAAAGCCCCTGCCTGAACCCGATAATACAATGGAGATTCTACTGTCTCCTCATCCAGTGTCCCCAGTATCGCATCTGCAATACTTTTTGCGATTTCCTGGAATTTTTCATCAAAAAGCTGATTATCTTTATCCGAATTAATAAATCCGGTTTCTATAAGAAGTGCCGGCATTTTTGTCCTGCGAAGCACTACAAGACCAGGGCGTTCTTTTACTCCAAGTTCCTTAAACCCCAGTTCACCAAGTGCTCCTACAATATTTTCTGCCATCTGGTACTTGATACCTTTCTTATCATAAACCAGCACTTCTACTCCATTGTATTGTCCAGGTTCCGGGCTGCTGTTCCTGTGAAAAGAAATAAAATAATCTGCTCCAGCTTCATTGGCAAACCGTGCCTTTTCAAAAGGAGTCTGGTAAATATCTGTAGTTCGTGTGTAAACTACATCTATTCCGTTATCTTCCAGGATCTTGCCCACTGCAAGAGCAAGGCTCAGATTATCGTCTTTTTCTTTACGGTCTTTATATACTGCACCTGGATCTTCTCCGCCATGTCCGGCATCCAGTACGATCTTATATGC
>CAVBVT010000142.1:0-6059 GCA_963598855.1 Eggerthellaceae bacterium | reverse complement strand
CCCCCAAATAGGCCTGAAAACACCTGCTTAAGCCTTTTTAATGCCATTTTTGATGACTGGAAAGCTTTAAATCCAGACATATAGTCTTTGAATCCTGAGAATATGTGCCGGGATGCGTATGGATTTAAACATATATATCTGAATATCACAAAATGAAACCAGGCCAGCGAGACGGATATCCTGCCTGACATTTGAAATAATATCTAATATACATATAAAAACGATAAAAAAGCCTATAAAATAAGGAAAAACGACACGAGATAGTTTCTAAATATTATATATATTTGCGGAAAAACGTATCTCTTTTCACCTTTTAATATAACCTGAAAAATAGGAGTTTCTATTTGCTATATCTGTTGCTTTGACCGTATTATAAGGAATCTGACAGATTTTTATAGAAAAATAATCTTCGAGGAATATGCTTTTCGCTGTTTTGCCATAATAACCGTAATGAATGGAAAGAATATCATATTTACTATATTATTGTGCTACATACAGTGTAGCTTATTTTTGCATAAGGATGTATCAGGCGAGAAATCATGCACGATTTGAAGAGTGAGGCATTGCAGAGGAATTATTAGCCAAGCGGATTAAATCAAGTGGATATAATTATTCACATTTGCTACACAGATGTACACTGAAGAGAGGTTTTGTAGTTTGTCAGGATATGTTAGTATCAGAATGAGTACAAGCAGGCTCTCATCCACGCTCATTGTTTTTGGTAATTGCAGCAGAGGACTTCCTTGATTCGGTTAAGAATATAAGAATGACATCCACCGTAAATCGTAACAATACGATTTACTATTAACATTTATAACAGCTATTTAACCGAAAGAGTATAATTTTATCTGCTTGATCCCAATCAATAAATCTTTTGCAGGAGAGCGAAAAGTACCAGGCAATACCCGACGTTTAAGCCTCTTAAGCTTTGGGTATACTACACAATAAATAAAATAATTCAAAACCTATTTTCTATTGTTTCACGTGAAACATTATGTGGCAGTTTAAAAATAAAAGTGTTATAATGGTATCCAATGAGTAAAAATCCCTTAAAAAACAACAAAAGGAGGGGTAAAATGGGACGAATCATTGCAGTTGCCAATCAGAAAGGCGGGGTTGGAAAATCAACAACGGCAATCAATCTCTCGGCCTGCCTTGCTGAGAAGGGGAAAAAAGTTCTTGCCATTGACATAGATCCACAGGGAAACACAACAAGCGGACTTGGCGCAGACAAGAATGCAGTAGAAAATACCCTTTACGAGCTGCTGCTTGGAGAAGCAGAGACCAAAGATACCATTATAAAAAACGTAGTAGATAATGTAGATCTGATACCATCAAATATGAATCTTTCCGGTGCAGAAATCGAACTGGTAGATCTTGAAGATAAAGAGTATATTCTGAAAAAGATCACAGACAAACTTCGCAGGAAATATGATTACATAATCATGGATTGCCCGCCGTCACTGAGCATGCTGACGATCAATGCTCTGACAGCAGCAACATCCGTACTGGTTCCAATTCAGTGTGAATATTACGCTCTGGAAGGTTTGTCACAGCTGATACATACAATCGAACTGGTAAGAGACCGACTGAATAAACGTCTGAAGATCGAAGGTGTAGTCTTTACCATGTATGATGCCAGAACAAATCTGTCACTCCAGGTCGTAGAAAATGTAAAAGAAAATCTGGATCAGAATATATACAAAACGATCATTCCGAGAAATGTCCGTCTTGCAGAAGCACCAAGTTATGGAAAACCTATTAATCTGTATGACTCAAGATCAACAGGAGCCGAGAGCTATCGTCTTCTGGCAGAAGAAGTTATTAACAGGGAGGGTGAATAATGGCTGCAAGAAGAACAGGAGGCCTTGGTAAAGGTCTGGATGCACTGATCCCTAATAAAGTCGGTGGAGCGGCAAATGAAACATCAAAAAAGACAAGATCTGCAGTAAAAAAAGAAAAAACAGTATCGGAGAAGAAACCGGCTGCAGAACGTCTTGTAAAAATTTCCAGTGTAGAACCGAATCTGAAACAGCCACGAAGACATTTTGATGAGGATGCTTTGCTGGAACTTTCTGAATCGATCAAACAGTATGGAGTACTTCAGCCGCTGCTTGTATCAGATAAGAAAGATTATTTTGAAATCATAGCAGGCGAACGTCGCTGGAGAGCTGCCAAGATGGCAGGACTTAAAGAAGTCCCGGTTGTGGTAAAAGAGTTCACGGAGCAGGAGATTGTAGAGATCTCTCTGATCGAGAATATTCAGCGGGAAGATCTGAACCCCATAGAGGAAGCGATGGCTTATAAGCGGCTGATGGAAGAATTTCATCTGAAACAGGATGAAATTGCAGACCGTGTAGCTAAAAGCAGAACAGCAGTTACCAACTCCATGAGACTTCTGAAACTTACAGCTAAAGTTCAGGAAATGGTCATTGCAGATATGATCTCAGCGGGGCATGCCAGAGCACTGCTTGGTATTTCTGATGGAACACTTCAGGAAAACACAGCCATGAAGGTTTTTGACGAAAAACTCAGTGTCCGTGAGACAGAAAAACTCGTAAAAAATCTGGTTTCTCCTGCTAAAAAAACAAAAACAGAGAGAAATACAGCGGAAGATGCCATCTATGAAAGCCTGGAAGAAAAAATGAAAGGGATCATGGGAACAAAGGTATCTATTCAGCGAAAGAAAAACAACAAAGGAAAAATCGAAATTGAATATTATTCCAGAGATGAACTGGAGAGGATCATTGATCTGTTCGAATCTATTAAATAGGAGGCAGAATGAGCGGGATTTTTGAAAGCATAGGAATTGATTCCGGGATTGTGATCATTATTTTGCTGATCCTCACCATTATTCTTCTGATCAATGTGGTGAGCAGCAATATGCGTCTGAGCCGTCTGGAACGGAAGTACAAGCTGTTTATGAGAGGCGGAGATGCACAGTCACTGGAAAAAGTTTTTGTAAGAAAATTTGCACAGATCGACCGGCTGTATGAGGCAAAGGAAGATCATGATCATGACATCAGCTTTATCAAAAAAAATCTGAATGTAATGTTCAGTAAATATGGTATTGAGAAGTATGATGCTTTTGATGATGTAGGAGGAAAACTCAGTTTTGCGCTGGCTCTTCTTGATAAAAACAACACAGGGCTGATCCTGAATGCGGTTCACAGCCGTGACAACTGTTTTCTTTATTTAAAGGAGATCGTAAAGGGAGAATCTTACGTTGTACTTAGCCAGGAGGAAGTTGAGGCTCTGAGAAAGGCAGTAAACTTCGGACTTGGTGAGATCGAGAAGGAATAAGTAAAGTTATAAAAATAAGAATATTTTTAATACAGGAGGAATATCATGTTAGACATTAAGTTTGTGAGAGAGAATCCGGAGGTTGTAAAACAGAACATCCGCAATAAGTTCCAGGACAGCAAATTGGAGCTGGTTGACAAGGTTCTCGAACTTGATAAAGAGAACAGAGAGATCAAACAGGAGGTTGAGGCTCTCCGTGCAGAGAGAAACAAGATTTCCAAACAGATCGGTGCTCTTATGGGCCAGGGAAAAAGAGAAGAGGCTGAAGAGGTTAAGAAGCAGGTTGCTGCATCCGGAACCCGCATCGAGGAACTTTCCCAGAGAGAGAAAGAGGTTGAGGAAGAGCTTCTGAAAGATATGATGGTTATCCCGAACATCATTGATCCTTCCGTACCGATCGGTAAAGACGACAGCCAGAACGTAGAGATCGAGAAATTCGGTGAGCCGGTTGTTCCGGATTTCGAAGTTCCGTATCACACAGATATCATGGAGAGTTTTGACGGAATCGACCTTGACAGCGCAAGACGTGTTGCAGGTAACGGATTTTATTATCTGATGGGAGACATTGCACGTCTTCATTCCGCAGTAATTTCCTACGCAAGAGATTTCATGATCAACCGTGGATTTACTTACTGTGTACCGCCTTTCATGATCAGAAGCAACGTTGTTACAGGCGTTATGAGCTTTGCTGAGATGGATGCTATGATGTACAAGATCGAGGGTGAGGATCTTTACCTGATCGGTACAAGTGAGCATTCCATGATCGGTAAATTCATCGACCAGATCATTCCGGAGGAGGAGCTTCCGAAAACACTTACAAGCTATTCTCCATGCTTCCGTAAAGAGAAAGGAGCTCATGGACTTGAGGAGAGAGGTGTTTACCGTATCCATCAGTTCGAGAAACAGGAGATGATCGTTGTCTGCAAGCCAGAGGAGAGCAAAATGTGGTTCGACAAACTGTGGCAGAACACAGTAGACCTGTTCCGTTCTCTTGATATTCCGGTTCGTACACTTGAGTGCTGCTCCGGTGATCTTGCTGACCTTAAAGTAAAATCTCTCGATGTTGAGGCATGGTCCCCACGTCAGAAAAAATACTTCGAGGTAGGAAGCTGTTCTAACCTTGGCGATGCACAGGCTCGTCGTCTTAAGATCCGTGTAAACGGCAAAGATGGTAAGAAATATCTTGCACATACATTAAACAACACAGTAGTAGCACCTCCGAGAATGCTCATTGCTTTCCTGGAGAATAACCTGAATGCTGACGGTTCTGTAAGCATTCCGAAAGCTCTGCAGCCATACATGGGCGGTATGACTAAGATTGAGAAAAAGACACGCGCGTAAGAATGACGCAGGCTTTTTCAGGGAGGTGTTCTTGTGCACAGTTATTTAAAAGCAGTTGGCTTTTCACAGATTACCAGAAGAAGTGAGATAAAAGAGATCATCCGTGATGTGATCGCGGACTATGACGAGAAAGTTTGCGTGGAGAATCATCCGGAAGGGGTATTTGTACAGTTTTCAAAGAATTACGGCTGCGACTGTGGGATCAGCGTTTGCGGGCAGTATGACGAGAACGGTGAGTTTCACGTGGAATATTATTTCCCGTTTTTCAGGGGAACAGGGATCACATCCAGGGAAAAAGTTACTGTTGAACGTCATGCTGAGAAGGAATCCTATGCAGGTGCATGCGACGATCTGCGAATTGGTGTGACAATGATCTTTTATCTGCAGAATCCGGCAGAATATATACAGGAGAAATGCAGGGGGCTTAAGGATCCCGGAGACAGACCAGTTACTGTTTCCGGGCTGGCCTCAGAAGGAAAGATCCTTTTTCCGCTGCAGAAAGATAAGGAAGCTGTAAAGGTAGAGCGTGAGCTTGCCAAAAACAGAACCAATCTGATCGCAGCAGCACGTAATGGCGATGAGGAAGCTATGGAGAGCCTTACAATGGAGGATATGGATACATATTCCATGATCTCCCAGAGAATCGTTACAGATGATGTTCTCACGATTGTGGACTCCTATTTCATGCCATATGGAATCGAATGTGATCAGTACAATGTACTTGGTGAGATCCTTGATATCATGAAATTTAAGAATATCCTGACAGGTGAAGAAATCTGCCAGATGACGATTGAAAGCAATGATATGCAGTTTGATGTCTGCATCAACAGCAAAGATCTCCTCGGTGAGCCGGCAGTTGGCCGCCGCTTCAAGGGAACGATCTGGCTGCAGGGGCAGTTGCATTATTAAAAATCGGGCCGCGAAATCATGCTTGTAATTTCAAAATAAATATAGTAAAATAATGGTTGTGAAACTTCTCGATATGATAAAAGATGTTTCACAACCATATATGTCCTCGTAGCTCAGCTGGATAGAGCACTCGCCTCCTAAGAGAAAGCCGAGGCATTCCCCAAGGGGAAAAAATGAAAAACAACTTTCAGTTCGAATCTATTCTGAAAAATGCCAAAGGTGACAACAAAGCATTCCCCAAATTGGGGAGCGTTCTAATGTTACCGAATCGAAAAAATCTGTAGATTGACAACTCGAAAAAGAGTTGATAATCTTATATATGGCCGAAGGGAAAAATCCCAGAAACCCAGTAAGATCAAGGGTTTGCGGCATGTGTCGTCATAGCTCAGCTGGATAGAGCACTCGCCTCCTAAGCGAGGGGTCGGAGGTTCAAATCCTCTTGGCGACGGGCTTCAAAGCGTTCGAAAATGTTAGCTGGATTAGCTGACAACGAACGCTTTTGTTAT
>CAVBVT010000141.1:0-6099 GCA_963598855.1 Eggerthellaceae bacterium | reverse complement strand
ACACAAATGACAGAACTGTTGTATGCGTTCCAGTTATCTGCGATACACTCTTTCATAATCTCAACGCAACGTTTTGCTTTGTCAACATTATTATGAATCGTGTATACATCACGGATCGTAAGCTCAAGAGTACAGTTCCTTGCATGGTGAAGCGTCTCATTGATGTGTTTTCTCCATGCCTCCTCATCCAGGATTTCCGGAACACCAAGATAATTTGGGCTTGGTTTTCTCTGATAAATGATCTTTGTGCCCGCAAGAACTTCGCCCATATACTCCTCGTTTGTCCATGGGGAGATAGAAGCTTTACGAAGATTTTTCAGCTGGCTTAAGCATGGCCACAGACGCTCCAGAGGATCGCAGCATCCGAAGGAGATCATACCGAACTGATCTGCAACTTTCTTATAAGCATCCCATACAAGAGACTCAAACATCTTCTGTGAAACATTGATGGTTTCCTGAGAATCCATATGAAGCCATACCTGATCGAGCTTTACCTTTCCTTCAGAAGGAAGTTCATGTGTCAGGCAGATAGATCCCTGATTACACTCTTCGTATCCTGCAGTTGCATATAAGAGGCCGCTTTCTTCCCATTTGTGGAAGAACTTCAGATAATCATCAGCCAGCATGCCAAGTACTTTAATGATCTCATCCGGGCACTCTGCCATTGCGATACACATGTTCTGCATGCCCATAATGTGAACCAGATCCTGTGTCAGCCAGCATGTGAGGGACTTGCCAACATGTTTTACAGGAAGGATATCGCCAAAAGCGTCCTGTGCAGCTTTGAAATATTCATTTGTCTCATCGATTTTCAGATGGAACTCAGATGGTTTAAATTTATCGATCTCTTCGTCAAGCTCTTCGACCTGTTCACGGAAATGCTGTCCGATTCCGCCATCAGCAGCCATGTCCCTCTGAACTTCAAAGCCCCACGGTTTCAGATCCATATCCCACCATACACCAAAGTAAGGAGCAACAACTTTGTCATCGTCAAGAACCTGCATGTTGTAGAAGTTATGAAGAAGTCTTTCCTCAATTCTTCTTGCCATTGGATCCTGGCACTGCATCTGCGGAAGAAGAACTTCCTGTGTGAAATTATCAATCTCCAGATGGATCATCGGACGCACACCCTGACAGGAGTTGTGGGCATACCAGAGTTTTGTTCTCTCAATGTTCTTCTCACTGTTTGCAATTTCCAACTGTGTTGCTGCAAGATAACGTAATCTTTCTCTCTCTTTGTTTGTCATCATAGTACAATACCTCCGCGCTTTTTGTTTTGTTTTTTGTGCACTCTGTATATTTGATGGTTATATAATAGCTGTTTTGATAAGATATTCCAATAAAGTTTCTGACTATATTATTGAAGTTTTCTGCTTTTTTAACATTAATATATTCAGACTACCCAAAAAGCCAGACAGTTTATAGAAAACCATCTGGCTTTTGATAAAAATAGATTGCTATGAAGAGAATATTTGAGTCAAGCGGATATTCGCAATCCGCATTCGCTACTTCCTTGATTCGGTTAAATCGGGAAATCACGGAACTGTTTTGGCGATAGTCCGTTTTTTTCTGTGAAAGTATTGATAAAATGTGATTCACTGTTAAATCCCACCTGAAAAGCAATCTCTTTCACAGATGCGGAAGTATTTTTCAGAAGATGCTTGGCCTCTGTGATCCGCCGCCGGATAATGAAATCTTTCGGAGAACTGTTCATCACTTTCCGGAATTTCCTGGAAAAATGGGATTCACTTAAGCCCACATGGGCAGCCACTGTTCCCACAGAAAGTTCCTCACCCAGATGCTGACGTATAAATATCAGAGCCTCATCAACTGCCTTCTCTCCGGATTCATCATGAATTCGCTCCGTACTTGACAGGTTGATAAACAGCTCCATCAATAATTTGTAAATATTTTCTGATTCATTAAATTCTGTTGAAAATTTTCCATACCGCTGGTTAAGGATCATTTCGTGTATTCTTTTCTCCGTGCGTTCTGGATCTTTCGGGGAAAAGGCATTCTTTTCATCATTATGTATGGCAAGTTCCTGAAAAAGCTTCTCAATATTCGGGCCATCAAAATGAAGCCACAGAAATTCTGCAGATACATCTGCCCAGTAACTGTGCGGTTTATGACAGTTCAGAAAACCAACCTGATTTTTTTCCACAACGGTTGTTGTATTCTTATCCGAAAGAAAAATCCTTCCATGACGTACAAAAATCAGAAGATAATTTCCATAATCATAGTCTCTGTCACATCGGTAACGTCCGTCACACATAAATTTCCCAACAGATGTAAAATAAAAAAGAATATTTCTGGCCATCTCAGATGGTGTAAAATAATATGCTTCGGAGCCAGGAAGGCACCCCTGCTGATTGTGGATCATATCCGTTTCCTCCTTATAGAATGTACATAAAAACACCCCGCCTGAAAATGGCAGGGTGTCTGAGATCTAATGCTTATTTTTTCAGGCTGTCATAGATATTAATGGCTTCGATGATCGCCTTCGCTGTTCCGTCAATACCAAGCTTGCTGCTGTCCAGGCAGAGATTATAGCTGTCTGCAGAACCCCATTTCTTATTGGTATAGTAATTATAATAACTGGAACGGCTCTTATCAGTCTTATTGATCATGTCTTTCGCTTCTTTGGCATTTTTGTTGTATTTCTCAGAAATACGGTTGATACGCCAGTCCAGGTTCGCATGGATAAACACACTGAAGCAGTCTTTATTATCAGCCAGTGCATAATCCGCACATCTTCCGACCATTACGCATGGTCCTTCCTCAGCCAGTTTCTTAATGGCTTCGAACTGTGCAAGGAAAATCTTATGGTTCATAGGCATATCTGTGAATCCGGCAGATGAATACCCGAAAGAATAGGTATCCATTACAAGAGAATAAAGAAAACTGTTCGTTGGCTTCTCATCATGGTGCTCGAACAGTTCCTTGCAGATTCCACTGTCATTGGCTGCGTGCTCCAGCAGCTCTTTATCATAGCATTTAATTCCGAAATATTTGGCAACTTCCTGTCCGATCTGTCTTCCGGCACTGCCATACTTACGACCAATTGTAATAATGGAACTTGTTGTATTGTTACTCATAACAGCCACATCCTTTCTGATTCTGATCCGGCAAATCTGTGATAAGTTCCCTGCCAGATCTTTAATACAGCTATTATACAATATATTTCACAATTTTTCCAGCTATTTTCGCAATTTTGACAGCAATTTAACAAAATACTCTGGAAGCGGTGCTGTAAATTCCATATATTCACCAGTTCGCGGATGTACAAATCCCAGGATCATTGCATGAAGTGCCTGTCCCTCCAGATGATAAGGATTCCTGGATGAACCGTAAACAGTATCTCCCAGAAGCGGATGACCAATACTTGCCATATGCACACGGATCTGATGCGTGCGTCCTGTTTCCAGACGGCACTCCACATAAGTTGCCTGTCCAAAACGTTCCAGGACTTTATAATGTGTTACTGCATCTTTTCCGTTCTTATGGTTAATAGCCATTTTCTTACGGTCTGTGGGATGGCGTCCGATAGGACCTTCAATGGTTCCCTCATCATCTTTCAGATTCCCCTGTACCACAGCACGGTAACGGCGGCGGATACTGTGACATTTCAGCTGCTCTGCCAGATCTCTGTGAGCTGTATCATTTTTACATACAAGAAGTGCTCCTGTAGTATCCTTATCGATCCTGTGGACGATTCCGGGACGCATCACTCCATTAATACCGGAAAGACTATCCCCGCAGTGAGCCATCACCGCATTGACAAGGGTTCCCTGATAATGGCCTGCAGCAGGGTGAACTACCATTCCCTTCGGTTTATTGACGATCAGTACATCCTCGTCCTCATAAAGAATATCCAGAGGAATATCTTCCGGCACAATATCCGGCTCACTGGAATCAGGAACTTCCAGATGGATGCTGTCATCTTCCCTGACTTTATAATTGGATTTAGCAGGCTTTCCCCCAACTGTAACCTGACCATCTTTTAACAGTTTCTGGATAAAAGACCTGGAAAAACCGCTGTCCTTTTCTGCAAGATAGCGGTCAATTCGTGTGCCGGATTCATTTTTTTCTACTGTATAATCATATATTTCCATTTCTTATCTCCTGCAAAATATATCACAGTTTCCTGCTCAGAAATGAGAAATCATCATCTCTGTATTTGGTACATACAAACAGGATCAGCAGGATCCCGCTCACTACAACATACACATCTGCCAGATTAAAAACCGGAAAATCAATCAGTGAAAAATAAATAAAATCGATTACATATCCCCTGAAAAACCGGTCAATAAAATTCCCCAGTGCTCCGGAAGCCAGAACAGCAGCAATGGTAAGCAGCGGCAGATAAAAACGTTCTTTTGGAATTCGGATCCAGGCATATATAAGTGCCAGAAGGAACAAAATGCTCACAACTGCAAAAAAAAGCACACTTCCCTGAAACATTCCAAAAGCAATTCCCCGGTTCTCCGGATATAGATAATGAAGTTCCAGAACTCCCGGTATCAGAGATACAGACGGCTTATTCTTAAGATATACATATGCCAGTTTTTTGGCAGCCTGGTCGGCAATAACAAGAAAGAGCAACAGAAAAAGAGCAACAGCCAGACATCTGACCATTGAAATCTTCTGGTGAGTATTCGTCCTGTTGATCATAAAGTAATCTCCTGAATGCAGGAAAACATCTCTGCATCTGTCACCGTCTTGTCAATAAAGCTCTTTCCGATTCCATCCATCAGGATAAATTTGATATGTCCCTGTTCCATTTTTTTGTCTTTTTTGGTAGCTGCAAGAACTTCTTCCGGGATAAGTCCATCTACATGAACTGGAAGATCATAGTCTGCGCATCCCTTGCAGATCTCCTGGTACTCCTGTTCGTTAAGAAGACCTCGTTTCATGGAAAGATACGCAGCAGCTACCAGACCTGCACCTACACACTGTCCATGAAGGAGTGTAAAGTTCTTCAGTTTCTCCACAGCATGTCCCACTGTATGTCCAAGATTCAGTAATGCACGCTCTCCCTGTTCCTTTGGATCACGCTCTACAACACCTGCTTTGATCTCGCAGCATCTGCGAACCATTGCAGCGATCAGTTTCATATCCAGAGCTTTAATACGCACCTGTTCGCGGCATACAAAACGGAAAAATTCTCCGTCACAGATCAGTCCTGTTTTCAGGATCTCGCCCATTCCACAGACAAACTGTTCTGCCGGCAGTGTGGTAAGAGTGCTTAAATTCATATATACAAGTCTTGGCTGATGGAAAGCTCCAACCATATTCTTATACTGCTGGAAGTCAACACCTGTTTTGCCACCTACACTGCTGTCTACCTGTGCCAGCAAAGTAGTAGGAACCTGGATAAAATCAATTCCGCGGAGATAAGTAGCTGCCCCAAAACCAGTGAGGTCTCCCACAACCCCGCCGCCTAATGCAACAAGAAGGCTTTTTCGGTCCAGGCCGTTCTTTATCAGTGCCTGATACAGAGATGAAACTGTATCCAGGTTCTTGTTCTTCTCACCGGCTTCAAATGTAAAAACAGAAATATCAGAGCTTACCTCACGTAAAGCTTCTTCTACAGCACTTTCATATAAAGGTCCTACATTGGAATCTGTTACAATACAGATCTTCCTGTCCACAAGCCCTTCATCTCTCATAACCTGTGCCAGATTGGAAAAATCTTCTTCAAAACAGATGGGATAATGAAAATCTCCCTCACGTTTAACGAGTAATTTTGATTCAGTCATTGAGTTTTCCTCCTTGCTGTTCAGATGTAGAGGAGAATACGCACGCCAAGACGTCCTTTTTTCGTCTGACGGGTTACTCCATCAAAAATAAAACGCCCTTTCTTACGGACGGATATGATATCTCCCTCTTTCGGCTCATAGCCATTGGAAGTGATCAGCCTGCCATTTACAAAAACAAGCCCTTCTTCAATACAATGTACGATACTGCTCCTGGAAGTCCCAAAAGCCAGCGCGATCAGGGAATCCAGACGCACAGATGCACAGGTTCCGGTAACTGGCCTCAGTTTCGGCTCTGGAATATCTCCCGAATCTTCGATCTTCGACGCAACAACCGTTG
>CAVBVT010000140.1:0-6323 GCA_963598855.1 Eggerthellaceae bacterium | reverse complement strand
CCCGTACGTACGGTTCAATGGGAGGGGCGAGAAATTATTCTCCCTCTACCCTATTGTGATATAAAATGTTGATGTTTTTTCACAGGAATATTATAATTGGGATATGTATTTCAGCAAATAAAACGGGAGGTTTTTTTACAATGGGAGTAAATGAGGCAAAAACAGCGATTCTTGAGAACCGTACAGCACTTGGAATCGAGTTTGGTTCCACAAGGATCAAGGCAGTTCTGGTTGATGATAAGAACCAGCCCATCGCATCCGGCGGTTACGGATGGGAGAATCAGTATGTAGACGGCATCTGGACATACAGCCTGGAGGAGATCTGGAAAGGTCTCCAGGCCAGCTACCAGGATATGGCAAAAGATGTCCAGGAGAAATATGGTGTAGAACTTACCCAGGTAGGAGCTTTTGGGGTCAGTGCCATGATGCATGGATATATGCCGTTTAACAAAGCCGGTGAGCTGATGGTTCCATTCCGTACATGGAGAAACAATATCACAGGTGAGGCATCTGAGAAACTTGGAGAACTTTTCCATTATAATATCCCTCAGAGATGGAGTATTGCACATCTGTACCAGGCTATCTTAAATGGCGAGGAGCATGTGAAAAATATTGATTATATCACAACTCTGGAAGCCTATGTACACTGGAAACTGACCGGAAAAAGAGTTCTTGGTATCGGTGATGCAGCAGGTATGTTCCCGATCGACAGCGAAACAAAAGACTACAATGAAGAGATGGTGAAGAAGTTTGATGAGCTGGTTGCTCCTTATGGATTCCCATGGAAACTCCGTGATATCATGCCGGAGGTTATGGTTGCAGGACAGGATGCAGGTACTCTTACAGAAGAGGGTGCGAAGCTTCTTGATGTAACCGGTAAACTGAAAGCAGGAATTCCGATGTGTCCGCCTGAGGGAGACGCAGGAACTGGTATGGTTGCCACAAACAGCGTGCGTAAACGTACAGGAAATGTTTCAGCAGGTACCTCTGTATTTGCCATGATCGTCCTGGAAAAATCCCTCTCTAAACCGTACAAAGAAATCGACATGGTGACAACACCTGCCGGCGATCCGGTTGCCATGGCACATTCCAACAACTGTACATCCGACCTGAATGCCTGGGTGAATGTATTTAAGGAATTTATGGAAGCAATGGGCATGGAAGTGGATATGGACAAACTGTTCGGAACACTTTACAATAAAGCCATGGAGGGAGATCCTGACTGCGGCGGACTTCTTTCCTATTGTTATTTCTCAGGTGAGCATATGACTGGCTTTGAGGAGGGACGTCCTCTGTTTGTCCGCTCTCCGGAGAGTAAATTTACACTTGCCAATTTTATGAGAAACAATCTTTATACCTGTCTTGGAGCTATGCGTGTAGGCCTTGATATCCTTCTCAATCAGGAGCATGTGAAGATCGACAAGCTTCTTGGACATGGCGGCCTCTTTAAAACAAAAGGTGTTGGACAGCAGATCCTTGCAGATGCAGTGAATGCACCGGTTTCCGTTATGTCAACCGCCGGAGAGGGCGGAGCCTGGGGAATCGCTCTTCTGTCTTCTTACCTGATCAACAAAAAAGACGGTGAAGACCTTGCAGATTTCCTGGATGAGAATGTATTTAAAGGAAATGAAGGCAGCACCCTTGCACCGGAAGCAGAAGGCGTGAAGGGATTTGATGCGTTCATGGACAGATACATGAAGGGGCTTGGCATTGAGCGTGCGGCTGTAGAGTCAAAGATCTGGTAAGAAAAATGAAACAGACAGATCATGAGAAGAAACTGACCCCAGGCCAGATCGTACATGTCGTGATCGATCGTCCCATGAATACTTACCATCCGGAGCATAAAGATCTCTTTTACCCGGTAAATTACGGATATATAGAAGGGATCATTGCTCCGGATGGCGAGGAACAGGATGTATATGTTCTGGGCGTGGATCACCCGGTAAAGGAATTTACAGGTAAGATCATCGCTGTCATCCACCGTCTTAATGATGTGGAAGATAAATGGGTAGCAGTGCCGGAGAATATGACCATGACGGCAGAAGAAATCATGGCACAGGTAAGTTTTCAGGAACAGTATTTCAAGATGGAAATAGAGATGATGGAATAAAAGGCAGCAAGTGACATTAAATAAGGAGATAATATTACAATGGAAAAATCAACAGTTTATTTTACGGATTTTCGCTGTCCGGTGGGAACCAGCCAGCTTGATAAGCTGAAAAAACTCTGTGTTGCTGCCGGAATCAGAGACATTGACATGGAGGGAAAATTTGTTGCGATCAAGATGCATTTCGGTGAGCTGGGAAACATGGCATTTCTTCGCCCAAACTACGCAAAAGTTGTGGCAGATCTCTGTAAAGAACAGGGTGGACTGCCGTTCCTGACAGACTGCAACACTCTTTACCCGGGAAGCAGAAAGAATGCTCTGGAGCATCTGGACTGCGCTAACCTGAATGGTTTTAACACTATTACTACAGGCTGCCAGATCATCATTGGCGATGGACTTCGCGGAACAGATGAGGTGGAAGTTCCGGTAGTAAACGGAGAATACTGCAAAACTGCATTGATCGGACATGCGATCATGGATGCGGATATTTTTATCAGTCTCAGCCATTTTAAAGGTCATGAGTCAACCGGATTTGGCGGTGCTCTGAAGAATATCGGTATGGGCTGCGGAAGCCGCGCAGGAAAGATGCAGCAGCATGCCAGCGGCAAACCTGCCATCAACGAAGAAGTCTGTCGTGGCTGCAGACGCTGCGCGAAAGAGTGCGGAAGTGATGCCATTACTTATGTAAACAAAAAAGCTGTCATTGATTATGATAAATGTAAGGGCTGCGGCCGCTGTATCGGAGCCTGCAGTTTTGATGCGGTTTACAATCCGAATAACAGTGCCAATGAGCTGCTTGACCGCAAGATGGCTGAGTATGCACAGGCTGTTTGTCATGGCCGCCCGCATTTCCATGTTGCATTGGTACAGGATATCAGCCCGAACTGTGACTGTCACGGTGAGAATGATGCGCCAATCCTTCCGGATATCGGAATGTTCGCAAGTTTTGACCCGGTAGCTCTGGATCAGGCCTGTGCAGATGCATGTCTCAAGGCAACACCGATCGAAAACAGCCAGCTCGGAGAGCATCTGGCAGAGCCAGGATGGCACTGTCATCACGATCACTTCAAAGACTCCAACCCCAATGTAGAATGGAAAGCAACTCTGGACCAGGCAGAGAAAGTCGGCCTGGGAACAAGAGAGTATGAGCTGAAAAAAATTAAATAAAAAATCTGATAAATGATAAAAAACAGGAGCAGGCATGTGGAGAGACATGTAACTGCTCCTGTTTTTTAAACGAATAAATATGGTATATCAAAGATATAATGAAAAATACATTAAAAAAACATTTTTCGGTTATAATTGAAAAACTTTGCGGAGAAATATATATTTTATAATGGAAAAGAGTGGAAATTTTCATGAACTGCCTTGAATTACATGAAAGAGAATGATATCATAAATCCAAAGCATATTTTTCTATTAAATTCTTAAGGCATTCTGCCATTTTATAGTCTAAATTACATTTCAGAAATTCATGCTTTTAAATCCCTAAAAAATTAAAAGCAGGAGTTCTGGATAAAAGAAAAGTACAAAATGTTCTTACACTCCTGCAAAACAGGAGGTGTTGCCTATGGCAAAAAGAAAGAATCGTAAAGTTACAGCAGAAAAAAATCAGACCGCCAGAAAACATCTGAGAGCAAACAGAAAATATAAGGACACAGTATTTCGGATGCTGTTTTCTGACAGGAAAAATTTACTGTCACTTTACAATGCAGTGAACGGAACTGCATACGGTGATCCGTCAAAGCTTGAGATTGTCACATTGGAGAATGCTGTTTATATAGGAATGAAAAATGACCTGTCATTTATTGTGGACACGAATTTATTTCTGTATGAACATCAGTCTACATACAATCCTAATATGCCATTAAGAGATTTGCTTTATATTGCAGCAGAGTATCAGAAGCTGGTAGATAATAAATCACTGTATTCACCTGTATTACAGAAAATTCCTGCACCGAATTTTGTTGTATTCTATAATGGAACTGAGAAGAAGGAGGACAGCTGGGTAACATATCTTTCTGATGCATATGAAAATCTCAGTGGAGAGCCAAATCTCGAACTTAAAGTACTTACACTGAATGTTAATGAAGGACATAACCGAAAACTGATGGAGGAATGTCGTACGCTAAGAGAATATGCCCAATATGTTGCAAAAGTAAGAAAATACACAAAAGAAATGAAACTGGATGAAGCTGTAGAACAGGCCGTGGAGGAATGCATCCAGGAGGGGATTCTTGTGGAATTTCTTCGAAAGAATAAGAGTGAGGTCGTAGCGATGAGTATATTTGAGTATAACAAGGAAGAGGAAGAAAGAAAATGGAAGGAATCCGTATATGAATTTGCAAGAGCAGAAGTACTTGAGGAGGGCAGAGAAGAAGGAAGAAAAGAAGGCCTAAAAGAAGGCCGGGAGGAAGGAAGAAAAGAAGGCCGGGAGGAAGGCAGAAACGAAGGCAGAAAAGAAGGGCGAGAAGAAGGACTAAAAGAAATCGCACAGTCTCTGGCAGAAAGAGGAATGGATCTGAATGACATTGCTGAGATAACAAAAGTATCTCCGGAAACTATTCAGAAATGGTTAGAGAAGAAATAAATTTATGGAAATGCTATATCAACTATTAAAATTCATAGTAACTTGTATCCCATCCCCATCTTTTATATAATATTTTCAACAATAAAAAAGGAGATGTTATCATGGAAGGGGAAGAGCTGAAAGACAAGATACGGGAGAAGGCATTTGATCTTGGAATCAATCTGGTGCGATCTTGTTCTGTGACGAAATGGGAGGAAATTCCGATCCAGGAGCCGGAATTCTGGCCGCAGAATATCTGGCCTTGGGTAAAAAATGTGATCGTGCTGGGAATTCCGCTGTATTCGCCCATGATGAGTACCACGCCATCCATGGTCTATCAGGAACTTTATGATACCAGCAATCGCGTGCTGGATGATATGGCATATCGTCTGACGAATTATATTGTGAACCGGCTGGGATATAAGGCTATCTTTTTTCCAAGGGACTGTTATTATAACATTGATGTGCTGGTGGATAATCCCAATGCGGCATTTTCTCATGTGATGGCAGGATATTATGCAGGAATGGGAACGATCGGTGACAGCCATAATCTGATTACAAAAGAATTTGGCCCGAGACTGCGTATCGTATCCATTCTCACAGATGCTCCGATCCCAGCAGACCCCATGCTGGAAAAAAATCTCTGCATCCATTGCAGGAAATGCCTGAAAAACTGTCCGTCCCATTGCTTTAAGGAAAGAGAAAGTGGTGTGTACGATATGGATAAAGTAGCCTGTACGAAATACCATGTAAAGATAAGGGATGAACACCACTGGCCCTGCGGTGTCTGCGCTAATATCTGCCCGGTTGGCGAAGACAGGAAGATGTATCGCGGAACGGAAGTGATCACAGAAGAGGGAATCCGCCATTGTCAGTCCTTTGGTTCCTGAAATTACTATAAAAAGACATTGCTCTTTGTTGATAAAGATAATCAATTATCTATCAAGCAGCAATGTCTTTTTTAATACAAAAAATTTTCTTATGCAGTTTTTCAAAAGTTTAAATTTTGGCAAGAAGGAGTTTCTGTTAATAAGGAACAAATCGGAACGTGAAAAACTTTAGAAAAATAAATAAGCTCAAAATCAGGAACAACACGAATACCAGTTTCGATTCGGCTGATTGCTTTTTGATTAAGATTAAGACCTTCTAATTGGACTTTGACAGCCAACTGTTCCTGAGAGATTCCGGCCTGTTCTCTTAAGCGTTTAATTTGACTTCCAGAAACATTACATTTACCATTTTCGCTTTTATATAATTTCATATATTAGGTCTCCTGAATTATCCCAAAAATGAGTAAACTTATATTGACACTAACATATTTACAGTAATATAATTATCCCAAAGATGACTAAAATATAATTAATTTGAAATTATTAGAAATAGTCAGAACAGGAGGAAAGAGGAAGAATGGGCGTGTACAAATGTAAAATGTGTGGGGGATCGCTTAATCTTATTAATGAAGAAAATGGGCTTTGTGAATGCGATTCCTGCGGAAGTACCCAGACAATTCCGCAGCAGAATAATATAAAGAAAACAGAATTATATAATACAGCGAATGAATATCGTAAAAATAATCGTTTTGACCGGGCAGCAGATGTATATAAAAATATGATCCAGGAATTTCCGGAAGAAGCAGAGGCTTATTGG
>CAVBVT010000139.1:0-6363 GCA_963598855.1 Eggerthellaceae bacterium | reverse complement strand
AACATGTTTCATGACGCATTGGTGTCTTTCGCAGAAAGACGGGATATAAACATGACAACAGCACATATTTGTATAATGGCAGCCATTATCGTCTACCTGGGTGCAATGATCTTTGTGGGTTATCTATGCTCCAAGAACAACAATGACAGTTCTGACTTTTACCTGGGAGGAAGAAAGCTTGGTCCCCTGGTAACAGCCATGAGTGCAGAAGCTTCTGACATGAGCAGCTGGCTCCTGATGGGATTACCGGGACTTGCTTATCTTACCGGTATTGCAGATGCAGGCTGGACAGCGATTGGTCTTGCTATTGGAACCTATGTAAACTGGAGAATTGTAGCTAAGAGGATCCGCCGCTACACGCATGTAGCAGGAAACTCCATTACACTGCCGTCCTTTTTCAGCAACCGTTACAGAGATGAGAAGAGAATCCTGCAGTCTATCGGAGCAATTTTTATCGTAATCTTTTTTATTCCTTATACAGCTTCTGGATTTGCAGCCTGCGGTAAACTTTTTTCAAGCCTTTTCGGCGTAAGTTATCTTCTGGCTATGATCATCAGTGCACTGGTTATCGTTGGATATACCACACTGGGAGGATTCCTTGCAGCATCGACCACAGACTTTATCCAGAGTATTATCATGTCCATTGCACTTGTGATCGTGTTCGTATTTGGCATCAGCACAGCAGGCGGCATTGAGGCAGTTGCAGATCATGCAAGATCTTTACCTGGATATCTGACCATGTTTACTACATATGACCCGACAACCGGAACAGAGCAGGCATATCCGCTGCTTAACATTATTTCCATGCTTGCGTGGGGACTGGGATATTTTGGAATGCCGCATATTCTTCTTCGTTTCATGGCTATTGAAGACGAAGAGAAGCTTACACTTTCCAGAAGAGTAGCAACAACATGGGTTGTGATCTCTCTGGCGGTAGCAGTACTGATCGGTGTGGTAGGACTTGGAATGACAGCAGCAGGAGAGTTTGATCTTTTGGAGGGTTCCGCATCTGAGACAATCATCGTTCAGATCGCGAATCTTCTTAGTCAGCGCGGTGTAATTGCAGCGATCCTGTCAGGAATTATCCTCGCAGGAATCCTGGCATCCACTATGTCAACTGCAGATTCCCAGCTTCTGGCAGCATCCTCTGCAGTGTCCTCAGATCTTCTAGGAAGCATCCTGAAGGACAAAGAAACCAAAAAAGAAAGCATGGTAGCAGACAAAATAACACTGCTTCTCATCGCAGTAGTAGCCATGTTTATCGCCCGCGATCCGAACAGTTCCGTATTCACCATCGTATCCTTCGCCTGGGCAGGCTTCGGAGCCGTCTTCGGCCCGGTAGTCCTCCTAGCCCTCTTCTGGAGACGCTCCAACTGGCAGGGAGCCCTCGCCGGAATGATCTGTGGCGGATCTATGGTATTTATCTGGAAATACGGAATCAGCAAATTAGGCGGAGCCTGGGCAATCTATGAACTCCTCCCAGCCTTCATAGTAGCCATCGCAGCCAACATTATCGTCAGTCTGCTCACCAAAGCACCATCCAAAGAAATCACCGACGAATTCGATCTGGTAAACCAGAAATAAAAGCCTTCGGCTTTTAACAGATCAACGAATGGTATCATATTGAATAATTCAAAACCGTAACACCAAACAACACAAGCCCGATACAGATCGCAAATCAGGACATCTGTATCGGGCTTGTGCTCTTTTCATTTATCAATAAAAAAGATCGCCGACAGAAAAAAAACTTTCCGTCGACGACCAAAAGAAAAAACTAATTTTTTCCCTCAAGCTTTTTTAACAACTGCTCCATCGTCAGGTTCAGCACCGGATGTCTCCAGTACGGTGCCACCTCCACCATAGGCTTCAGCACAAAATCCCGATTCTCCATATCAATATGGGGCACATGCAATACTTCCGTATCAATAACCTCATTATCATAAAACAAAATATCAAGATCCAACGTTCGCGGACCCCAGTGAACGATCCGTTTCCTGTCAGCAGCCTGCTCCAGCACATGAAGCCGGTCAAGAAGCTCATCCGGAGAAAGCAGTGTCCGAATCCTCAAAACACCATTCAGGAACTCATCCTGCTCCACACCGCCATAAGGCTCCGTCACAAGATATCCAGAAACCTTTTCAACAACGATCTCCTTCATATCACGAAGACCCTGGATCGCATCATCCAGATACTTCTTTTTATCACCCATATTAGAACCAAATGCGATAAAAGCAGTATGCCATCCACGGGTGATCTCCACAGCAACTGTTTTCAGCGGAAGTCCTACAGGAGCCCAGGGCTTCTCAATACGAAGCGTGATCTTCTTAAGAAGCGGAAGGGAGAGCAGCAGCATCTCGGCCAGATTCTCCACAGCAGCCTCCAGAAGCTTATAGGTATTTTTCTGAAGAAAATCTGTGATCATATGGCTGACCTCGCCGTAATTGATAGAAGCAGAAAGGTCATCAGTAAGTCCGGCAGGACGTGTCTCTGTATACATAGTTGCAGAAACCACGAATTTCTGTCCAAGAGCAGTTTCTTCCGGGTAAACTCCATGATTTGCAAAGATCTCAAGATCTCTGATTTCGATTTTATCCATCTGTTCCTCCTAGTGGCCCAGAATCGCTTCTGTCATCTGGATCACACGTTTATTTTCTTTGATATCATGAACACGTACAAAAGCACAGCCTTTCATAATACCGATCACTGTTGTGGCAAGAGTTCCCTCCACACGCAGGTCAACCGGAAGATCAAGAGCAAGACCAATCATGGATTTTCTGGAAGTACCAAGAAGAACCGGATATCCAAGTTTCTGGAAAAGTTCCAGGTTATTCATAGTCATCAGATTCATCTCATAAGTTTTTCCGAATCCAACGCCTGGATCAAGGATGATCTTATCATCTGCAATACCGGCACGTTTGGCAATGTTCACACATTCCTGAGTCTCAGCAAGCATATCCACAATGAAATTATTGTAGTCTGTGTTATCTTTATTATGCATCAGACAGCACGGAGCATTGTATTTGGCGATAACAGGAGCCATCTCAGGATCATATTTCAGTCCCCAGATATCGTTGATCAGATCAGCACCGTTTTTCAGGGATTCCTCGGCAACGCTGCCTTTGTAGGTATCTACAGAGATCGGAATATCAAAACGTTTTTTTACAGCCTCGATAACAGGCAGAACGCGCTCGATCTCCTCCTGGGCACCGACCGGTGTGTGGCCAGGACGGGTGGATTCACCGCCGATATCCAAGATATCAGCACCGTCTGCGATCATGTTTTCAGTATGTTTCAGGGCATTGTCCATGTCGTTCCATTTTCCGCCGTCTGAGAAAGAGTCCGGTGTGACATTTAAGATACCCATAATATATGTTTTATTTTTTACATCAAATTCACGATTTCCGATTTTCATGGAAAAACCTCCTAATATTGGATCGTCATATTTTTTTTCTGCGGGGACCAGTAGCATTCCGGTTCTGCTTTGCAGGAAAAACAGTTTCTGGATTTCTTGTCTGCTGTGTAGATCAGTTTTCCAAGAATGGACTGATCACTCTGGGCACGGTGTCCGCGGATGGCAGAAACGATAGCCATGATCTCGTCACTGGAAAATTTAAGTTCGTTAAGAATCTGTTCTGCAATCTGAGCTCCGGCTTCATCATGGGGCGTACTATCTTCGTACTGTCTGGCACGTCCGATATCATGAAGAAGAGCAGTGCAGTAGATCATTTCCTTTGAGACAGGATACCCCTGTTCAAGAGCCTCTATGTAAGCAAGTCTGGCAACATCCAGAAAATGTTCCGGCGTGTGTCGGCAGAATTCCCGGTCTTTCTCCAGGATCTGAAGTTTTTCAATCTCTTTCTGATAGAGAGGATGGTTCCAGATCTGGTTCACCCTGTCCATCAGTCTTTTACCATTGCAAGGAACTGTTTCTGAAGTTCCATATTCTCTTTAAATTCACCTCGTGTAACAGTGGTGATGGTTTTGCTTCCTGGTTTTTTGATTCCGCGCATAGTCATACAGGTATGTTCTGCTTCCAGCATAACCATAATTCCTTTCGGATCAAGGACACGCTCAAGCGCATCTGCGATCTGAACAGTAAGACGCTCCTGGATCTGAGGTCTTCTTGCGTAAACATCTACAGTACGGGCCAGTTTGCTTAAGCCTGTAACTTTGCCGTTTGGAATATAGGCAATATGGGCTTTTCCATAGAATGGCATCAGATGATGCTCGCACATGGAATAGAAAGTGATATCTTTTTCCAAAACCATCTCATTGTTTTCTACATGGAACTGCTTCTGAAGATATTCGTCTGCCTCGTTGTCAAGTCCGCCGTAAATTTCTTCACACATACGGGCAATACGCTCAGGTGTTCCCTGAAGACCTTCTCTGTCAACATCTTCGCCGATTCCGTCAAGAAGAAGCTTGATCGCCTCTTCTACTTTTGCTTTGTCTACCATAAATAACAACCTCCATTTTGTTAAAAAAATCACAGTTTTCGGAGACTGTCTTTTTTATTTTTGGACATAAAAAAAGATATCTCCAATTGTAATAGAACGTATGTCGAAAAAAGCCCTACACAATATGAGATACTCTCTTATATTGCTGCAACGGGTGCGGACTTCATACCGTAAGACGTACTTTTCGTTCTGGCGACAACTCCCCATTCGCCAAACACTTGACGCATAAAGTCCTATTTTGCATATCATTCATTTCACGGACAAGTATACCATATACTGGTACAATAAGAAAGGAAAAATGATAAAAAAATATCACAAAAATAGGGAATATGTTCTATGAATTATGCAGTAATATCTATGGATCTTAAAGGTTTTTACAGATTATCCCGATATATGGAATGAAAAGGAAGGTAAGATAGACAATTCCCGGAACAGAAAAGATCCTGCTCCGGGTCAGAAGAATGCTAATGCTGTATCATTTTCATAAGATTTACGATGCGGTCAAGTCTGGCTGCTTCAGCCGGATTTTTTCCCATTTTGATTACTTCGATGATCGTGGAAATTTCATTGGAGCTGAAATTCAAGCCGGACTTTTTTCCCTGGGCTGCAGCTCCCATGATGAAAGGAAGCAGTTCCGACGGATTTTTCCCTAATCCCTGGTCTGCCATGTTCTGGAGCATGGAAAGCTTCTGGGGATCCATCTGGGAAAGTCTGGGATCGTCTTTCCAGTCGTTGCTCATGGATTTTCACCTCCTGACGGGTCTTCATTCATGACTTTCATCATCTGGATCATGGCCATCAGATTTGTGATCTGGTCGATCTGTCTGCGGTTTTCACCTCCGCAGCACCTGCGGATATCCTGGAGCATTTCTAAGGGATCGTTTCCGGAAATACTTGCTGCCTGCAGGTCACCACGATTTCTCTGATTTTGAAAAAGTGCCATGGTATTTTTCAGTTCCTGGGTTTTGGCATACATGGACAGAAACTGCTGACCAGAGGGCGGAAGATAGGGAATCATAGCTTTCAGCATCTGATTTCGGTCACTTTCTACCATCTCGTCCAGGACAGTTCTGGCAACAAAATCCTGTTCCATAAAAAAATCCTTTTTCCTGAAATCTATGATTTCCCGGGCTGAAATATGACAGAAATAAAGAGGCTGCCATATTATATATAGAAGATTTTTTATAAGGAGTACAGATATGGAAAATGAGAAAAAGCAGAAGCTTGTGATCGATGGGAATGCTTTTTATGAGATAGATCTGAAATGCCTGGAAGAAAAAAGAAAAAAGCAGGAAGAGATCAAAAAACAGCACCAGAAAGGGCAGAGGAAATAACCTCTGCCCCTTTTGTGAGGGAAAAGATCAGCAGCATCCGAATCCGTTATTTCCGCAGCAGAGCAGAAGAAGGATGATGATCCAGCAGCTGTCATTGCAACAGCCGTTGTTGTTGCAGCCACAGCCATTGTTATTTCCGCAGCAACACAGCAGGCAGATGATCCAGAGGATACAGGAACAGCTGTTTCCGCCTCCGCTAAACAGGGAAGTACCCCAGCCGTTGTTGCATCCGCAGCCATTATTGCATCCGCAGTTATTGTTACATCCACAGTTATTGCCGCATCCGGAATCACATCCACACCCGCAGTCGTTGCAGTTTGTAGCAGCTAAGTCGCTCATCGATAAGTCCTCCAAAATTTTGTTTACACTTCATCATATGGGCAGGGGCTGTCCCTGGTTACAAAAAAGTTGACAGTGCTTATTCATTACGATATAATAAACCCAATGTAACATTTTTGTAATTTTTAGAAACAGATCCGATACATTCATATCGATGCAGAAAGAAATGGGGAAAATTATGAAGAGTTTCAGAAAAAAGAACTGGTTCAAGGGCCTGATGCTGGCTGTATTAC
>CAVBVT010000138.1:0-6554 GCA_963598855.1 Eggerthellaceae bacterium | reverse complement strand
CATTATTATTCTGGTAACGGCGGTAGTGATGTGTCTGATGAAGAGTCTTGGAAATAAAGAATAGAAGAGGAGGAAATGGTATGGACTCATTGGTAATAAAAGATCTGGAAAAGAAATTTGGTGATGTTGAGGTTTTAAAGAAGATCAATCTGAATGTAGAGGAAGGAGAATTCGTATCCCTTCTTGGACCCTCCGGATGTGGAAAAACAACAACACTTCGTATTATTGCCGGACTCCTTGAAAAGAGCAGCGGAGAAGTAGTTATTAATGGGAATAATGTGGAGAATGTTCCGGTGCATAAAAGAAATAATGGGATGGTGTTTCAGAATTATGCACTGTTTCCTCATATGACCGTAGCACAGAATGTTGAATATGGCTTAAAACAGCAGAAGGTTTCCAGGGAAGAACGGAAGAAAAAGGTAAAGGAAGGACTGGAGCTGGTACATCTGGAGTGGCTGGGAGACAGATATCCCAAGCAGCTTTCCGGTGGTCAGCAGCAGAGAGTAGCACTGGCAAGAGCACTGGTACTGAAGCCCAATCTGCTCCTTCTGGATGAACCGCTGTCAAATCTGGATGCCAAGCTGAGAGAAGAAATGCAGGTAGAAATCAGAAATATCCAGAAAAAGCTGAATGTGACGACGATCTTCGTTACCCATGATCAGAAGGAAGCTTTGAGTATGTCAGATAAAATTGCTGTAATGAACAAGGGCATGATAGAGCAGTATGGAACTCCGGAGGAAATCTATGAAAATCCGAAAACAGAATTTGTAGCAACCTTCCTTGGATATTCCAATCTGATCAGAGGTACGGTAGAGGGTCAGGATGGAGATACGCTGATTGTTTCTTCTAACTTCGGGCAGATCAGGATGCCAAAGAAGGAGGGGCTTTCCAGGGGAAGCAGGCTTCTTGCTTCCGTCAGACCGGAAAGAATGACCCTTTCTAAAACGGAAAAGGAAGGAAATAGTGTAGGATGTCAGGTGACGGAACGTGTTTATGTAGGCAATTCCATCCAGTACACGGTCAATACAGACACCAATGTAAATGTACTGATTACAGTGGCAGCCCCGGATGAATCCAATAACCTGTTTGTAGGAGAAAAGGGATATATCAGCTGGCTGCCGGAATATATGAGACAGATTGAAGGAGAAAAGAACGCATGAGGAAAATCAAGGCAGACACCTTTCTGAATATGGAAATCCCGGTTTCTCTTTCTTGCAGTAAAGACGGAAAACAGGTATTTGCCGGCTTCCGGAAAACAGAACATGACAGCTATGCTTTCCGGATCCGAAAGCTTGGCCCGCATGGAAGCTGGATCGATTTTGGAGAAGGCGCTATGCAGACCGTATCCGGAGATGGAACAAAGCTTCTTTATGTGACGGCAGGAGAGGAAGGCAGACAGAAGCTGACAATCCGTGATTTAGAGAATGGAAAAGAAATTTTTCCTGGAGAATATCTGAGAATTCAGGAGCTTTCTTTCTCAGAGGATGGAAAGAAGCTGCTGTTTACTGCGGCCTTTCCGTTAAGCCATGAGCCGGTGGATTTGCCGGTACTTTCTGAAGTACAGTGGATCGACAGGGTGAAGTTTAAAACAGATGGAGTCGGACTGTTTGATGGAACCTACAGACAGATCGGTGTTTACGATCTGGAAAGCGGAAGCTTTTCCCTCATATCGGAAGGAAGAAGAGATCTTTCTGAACCAAGGTTTGTAGGAAATGACCGTATTATTTACCTGGCGATTCCAGCGAATCCGGATAATTCAGATGATGTGCATCTGTACAGCAGAGAGCTTACCGGAGAAAAAAGCGAGATATGGAATGGCCCGGGCGGACCAATCGGGCATGTAAGTATCAGTCCGGATCAGAAGTATGCAGCGTGTCTTGCACATGATAACAGGTACTGGGAGGCAACAAATTTTAAAATATATCTGTTTTCTCTGGAAACAGGAGCATTCCGGTGTCTGACGGATGGCTTTGACCGATCCATCGGTAATTACGTGATCAATGACACCGGATATGACAGAAACCAGTATTCTCTGGAATGGGAAGCGGACGGCAGTGCGATTGCTACCCTGATTACGGATGGCTATGGTGTAAATCTGTACCGGGTGTCCACAGAGGATGGCAGCGTTACACCGATTACCACGGGAAAACAGGTTCTGTTTTCGGCAAAACGGGCTGGCAGCCGGTTTTATGCTTTTGGCTCGGACGAAGTGACAGATGCAAGAATTGTGGAGATCAGAGAGGATGGAGCGGTCACTTCTCTCTGGGAAGGAACTGTTACCGAAGAAAACTATCAGCTCAGCCGGTCGGAGAGCTTCTGGTATAACGGATCTGACGGCAGCAGGCGTGAAGGACTGTATTATCCGGGGACGGAGGAAACAAAAGGCATTGTTTTAGATATTCATGGAGGCCCGCATTACTGTCACGGGTATGATCTTTCTTATGATGTACAGCTTCTCACATCACAGGGCTATGGAGTGATCCTCTGCAATCCGGCCGGCAGTCAGGGAAGCGGTGAGAAACTGGCAAGGGAAAGCTACCACGACTGGGGAGGAAAGGATTATCAGGAACTACTCGCCTGTTTGACGGCAGCACAGAAAATATTTTCTCTTGAAAAACTTCCGGCGGCCGTTATGGGCGGAAGCTACGGCGGATTCATGACAAACTGGATGATCAGCCATACAGACCGCTTTACCTGTGCTATTTCAGAAAGAAGTACCTGTAACAGATACAGTCAGGCAGGAACCAGCGACTGTGCATTCCGGTATGGCATGTTTGAGTTTGACGGAGCTGCATGGGAGAATCCACAGCATTACATGGAACATTCCCCAATCAGCTATGTGAAGGAGGTTCATACACCGGTTCTGCTGATCCATGGAGATCTGGATATGAACTGTCCCATTTCCCAGAGCGAGGAATGGTATTCTGCACTGAAGCTGGAAGGAAAGGAAGCATATCTGGCAGTATTTAATGGAGAATATCATTCTCTTACGGGAAAGGGAAGGCCAAAGAGCAGACTTGACCGATATCATCTGCTTGTCTGGTGGCTTGAACGGTATATGAAGAAAGGAGAGGCCTATGTTTGAAAAGATCGCAGAGTACTGTGAAAAGTTTGGAGACAAAATAGGGATCGTGCTGGAGGATCTTGAGACCGGTGAAAAAATGGAGATGAATCCGGATATTTCCTTTTCATCAGCCAGTCTGATTAAATATCCCATTATGTGGAGTCTGTTTGAACAGGTCAGTGAAGGAAAAATTGATCTTCAGGAGGTTCATACGCTGGTTAGGGAAGATAAGGCCGGAAGCAGTGTTTATGACAGCAGTGTGCTGCGGGAGCTGCATGAAGGAATTCCGCTTACGCTGGAAGACTGCCTGAACTTTATGATTGTTATCAGTGATGATACGGCTACTAATATTATTATGAAAAAACTGGGCTTTGAAACCATGAATGCTTCTTTTTCACGGCTTGGCCTGAAAGGAACAAAGGCAGGACGGCTGATGATGGATTATGAAGGTCTTGAGCATGGAAGAGATAACTTTATTTCTGCAGGAGATATGAACCGTCTGTCGGAGATCCTGTGCAGAGATGAGTTTCTTGACCATACCATTAATCAGCAGATGCTTGGGATTCTGTTAAGGCAGCGCCACAATGATGCGATCAACAAGCATTATCCCATGGATATTGCCTATGCCCATAAGGGAGGCTGTATCAGGCAGTATGGTATCGACCATGACTGCGGCATTCTCTATAAGGATGGGAAACCGGCGGTGCTTGTTAACGTGTGTACCAGGTTTGTGGAGAATTCCAGAGAAGAGATCAATTATATTGGAGATCTGCTTTATGAATGTATTTATGAAAAAGCTACAATGATGTCAGCCGGCAGTGCCGGTTTACATAAATAAAAAGAAAAGGAGAAAAATTATGAGAAAATCATCAAAAGTACTTGCAGCAATCTTATCAGCATCCCTGTGTCTTTCCATGATTGGATGTGGAGGAAGTCAGGAAGCAGCAGAGGACACAAGCTCAGCTGCAACAGAAAGCGCAGCAGAAGAAACTGAAGCAGAAGAAACTGAGGCAGTGGAAACAGAGACAGCTAATGCGGATGTCAACGAGAATGGTGTGGAAGGAAAGACCATGCCTAATGGTGTTACCTATTATTTCGAAGATGTAGATACCCTGTATGTAGGAAGCTATGGTGGTACCTATGATGAGGCATTCCAGATCGTAGCTGACAGATTTACAGAGGATACCGGAGTCAAAGTAGTATTTGATTCATCCTGGAACTTCAGCAAACTTGTATCTGAGAACCATCATCCGAGTGTAGGTGTATGTGTAGCAGATGACGTGCGTCTGGCAGAGAGTTACGTTATGGGAGATGACGCTGTATATGAAGTACTGGATACTTCCAAGCTTCCTACCATGAGTGAGTTGTATGACAGTGCGATTGACAAATATACAAACAGCCCTGTTGTTCACTGGGGTAAATATGGTATTGCCTACAGAGCTGACCTTGTAGAAACAGCACCCACCTCATGGGCGGATCTCTGGAACGAGGAATATGCAGGAAAGGTGACCATCAATCCTTTAAGTGGTACTGGCGGAACACAGTTCTTTATTCAGGCAATTATGATGAATGGCGGTTCCTATGAGGATCCTCAGCCCGGATGGGATGCCCTGACAGATCTTGCAAAAAATAATCTGCTTTGTGTAACCTCCACAACCGCAACACTGACACAGGAACTGACAGATGGTTCTGTAGTGATTGCTCCTTGGTGGGATGGAAGAACGAATGCTCTTGCAGAGACAGGTGTAGATGTTAAATTCGTAACACCTGAGGAAGGTGCTTATGCAACTATTTCAACCATGTCTATTCCGGTAGGCTCTGAAACACCTGAGCTTGCTTATTACTTTATTGATCTTTGCTGTGATGCAGAATTGCAGAAGGAAATGACACCGATCATCGGCTATGGTCCTACCAATAAGAATACGGTTCTGGATGAAGAGACTGCTTCCAAGGTACTGTATGGTGAGGATCAGGTAAAGGATCTGATTTTCTGTGACTGGGTTGCTGTAGCAGAAAACCTGGCAGACAGAAATGATATCTTTATGGAAACAATTGCTCCTCTCTGCGGTACAGCAGAATAAAAAGTAAGAGTATGATCTGAGGGAAGGCTGCGGACAGGCAGCTTTCCCATATTCAGGAATGGAGTTCTGAATAGTTATGAAATATAAGAGAACGACAGGGGAAGGTGAAACAATGAGTTCAGTAACAGAAAAATTTAAAAAACTTGGAATTGATCATGCACCGGGACAGGAAGCTATGCAGCAGAAGGGAAACAGTGTACTGATCGGAGAAAAACTGGAGGGAAGACCGGTAGATTTTTCACATGGAGATGTAGATGCTTTTGAACCGCTGCCGGGAAGCCTTGACAGTTTTATCAGAGGATATCAGATCGGCGGTAAGCAGGCCTATACAGAATACAGGGGAAAAGAAAGGATCAGAGAAGATCTGGCAGAAAAATTGTCTGCATTTACAGGAAGCCGGATCAATGCAAAGGAGAATATCATTATTACGCCAGGAACTCAGGGAGCACTTTTTCTGGCGATGGGCTCACTGATCGGCAGTGGAGATAAGGTGGCGATTGTAGAACCGGATTATTTCGCAAACCGTAAGTTGGTTGAATATTTAGACGGACAGCTTGTTCCAATACCCATGGATTATGAAAAGAACTGTGACGGAGCCGGACTTGATATGGGAGCACTGGAGAGAGCGTTTGCAGATGGCGTAAGGCTATTCCTTTTTTCCAATCCAAACAATCCCACCGGTGTGATTTATAGTGAAAAAGAAATTAAGAATATAGCAGATCTTGCGAAGCGATACGGAGCATCCCTGATTGTGGATGAATTGTATTCCAGACAGATTTTTGATCATAGAAATTATACTCATTTATGCGCCATATCAGAAAGGCCGGATCATATGGTTACTATTATCGGCCCCTCCAAAACGGAGTCCTTAAGTGGATTCAGACTTGGCGTTGCCTTTGGCAATAAGGATATTATTTTACGGATGGAAAAGCTGCAGGCTATTGTGTCTCTCCGGGCAGCCGGATATTCTCAGGCTGTGCTTGAACAGTGGTTCCATGAGCCGGAAGGATTTATGGATGAAAGAATCCTGGCGCATCAACGGATTCGTGATGATCTGATGGAGCGACTGACAAAAGTGGAAGGTGTATCTGCCAGAAAAACAGAGGGCGGCAGTTATCTGTTTGTAAAGCTGCCTCCTCTTACAGTTGAAATCGGAGAGTTCTGTAAGGCAGTCAGGGAGCTGGCAGGTGTGACAGTAACACCGGGAACCGAGTTCGGACCACAGTTTACAAGACACTTCCGAATTAATTTTTCACAGGATGCAAAGGCAGCAGGAGAGGCGATAGACAGACTTCTTCTGATTATGGAAAGATATCGCAGCAGATAAGATACAAACAGGAGACAGTATGAAAAAAATAGGTTTTTTGGGATGTGGAAAAATTGGAAAACGATTACTGAAGGAGATACAG
>CAVBVT010000137.1:0-6588 GCA_963598855.1 Eggerthellaceae bacterium | reverse complement strand
TTCCAGTCCCCGGTTTGGAGCAGCGGCGTTGGCTGCGGCTTTGAAGGCGAAGGGGCTATAGAGTGAAAGCTTTAAAAGAAAATTGATGCTGTATAAATGAAGTTGACATCTTATTCTCATACATTGTATGCCAAGTGTATGAGAAAAAGGTGTCAATTTTATTTATGCGGAAACACATTCCTTTCGGCATTATTTATGAACAGATCACGAAATATATCCAAAGGAATTCAGCAGATAGGGAGAATGAGCAACAAAAAAATCTGCAAGTTTCAGCAGTTGATCTGATTTAAGTGACGTATTTCTGAAAGTACAGGTAAATATAACCAAAAATATATAGTTTAATTTGTGTAAATCAGTGATTGAACATAGGATGTTTAAAAGACTATACTATAGACACGTCAGAAGACGGACACTAAGTTTTAAGGGAGGTTACATTAATGAAGAAAAAGATCATAGCAACGTTGCTTGCATCCGCCATGGTTTGTGGCTTATTTACTGGATGCGGCTCCAGCAACACTGCTTCCACAGCAGAAAGCTCAGCAGAAGAGAGCACTGAGGAAGCTACAGAAGAAGGCACTGAAGAAACATCCGATGTTGCTTCAGGAGAAGCTACAACCATAACGGTTTGGGGATGGGATCAGTCCTTTAACGGAATCTCTTTTGAAGAGGCCGACAAGCTGGATGACAGCGTTAACGTAGAGTTTGTGGAGATGGCAAAGGCAGATTGCCTCGAGAAGATTCACACAGTACTTGCATCCGGTGTCAGCGATGACCTTCCGGACATCGTAATTATTTCTGATGCAGCTGCACAGGGCTATCTTATGTCTTATCCGGGTGCATTCCTGGCAATGGACGATTATCTTAACTACGATGATTTTGCAAGCTACAAAAAGGGATATGTTTCCTATGACGGTGTAGGATATGGCGTTCCGTTTGATACCGGTGTTACAGGACTTTTCTATCGTAGCGATTATATTGAAGAAGCCGGTTATACCGATGAAGATATGCAGAATCTTACTTGGGATGAGTATGCAGAGCTTGGAAAGAAGCTTGCAGAGAACGGTCATATGCTGCAGACTTTCAATCCTAACGATGTGTCAAACTTCCAGATCCTGCTTCAGTCCACCGGAACATGGTACACTGATGAAGAAGGTAAGGCAAACTTCGTGAACAATGATACACTGAAGGAATGCTACAGACTTTTCAAGGAGTTCAACGAGGGCGGCTTTGTAAAGGTAGTCAGCGATTGGTCTGAGTTCCAGGGTGCAATTAACGGCGGCGATGTTGCTTGCGTGATCAGAGGTTCTTGGATCACTTCCACCATCAAGGCCGGAGAAGATCAGAGCGGACTTTGGAAGCTTGCTCCGATTCCTACTCTTGATACCGTAGAGGGTGCAACAAACAGATCCAACCAGGGTGGTTCCAGCTTCTATGTACTTGCAAACAGCAAGAATGCAGAGGCTGCAGCTAAGTTCCTTGCAAATACTTTTGGCGGCAGCACAGAGCTTTATGATACACTTGCAAAATCTGCAAATATCATGGGCACTTACTTACCTGCATCTGATGTAGAAGCTTACAGCACTGCAGATGAATACTTCAGCGGTCAGCAGATCAATCAGACACTGGCAAGCTGGATCGGCGAGATCCCGGCAGTGGATCCTGGCGCATATACATCAGAAGCACAGTCAGCTCTTCTTGCTGTAACACCGAATATTTTGAACGGTTCTGATCTGGAGACAGAACTTTCTACCGCTGAGGAACAGTTCAACCAGATGGTACAGGAATAATCAAGGCGGATGCTTTAATCTACGAAGGGGCCGTAAGGCCCCTTTGTTCATATACAGGATAGAGGAAAATCAGAAATGGTTAAAAATAAGAAGAAAAGATCCAGAACGATTACATGCTGGACAATGATTATGATTGCAGCAGCGTTCGTAATTATCTTTGGATATTTGCCGACAATTCAGGCTTTTATTCTTTCCTTTAAAACCGGAAAAGGAGCTAATCTTTCCTTTAATGGATTGGCAAATTACGTTCGACTTTTCAAAGATAATACGTTTTGGACAACATTGGGCAACACACTGATCTATGCAGTGTTTGAGATCCCGATCATGCTCCTGCTTGCACTTATCATTGCAGTAATGTTGAATGACCCCAAGATAAAAGAGAGAGGTATTTATCGTACCTGCATCTTCTTGCCTTGTGTAACATCCATGGTTTCATACTCTATCTTGTTTAAGAACATTTTTGCATTAGATGGCGTGGTGAATAACCTTCTTATTAAAATTGGTGTGATCGATACGCCGATCTCCTTCATTCTGGATGCACACTGGGCAAAAGTTGTTATTGTAGTAGCCCTTATATGGAGATACACAGGTTACTATATGATCTTCTTCCTGTCAGCACTGCAGAATGTAGATCCGTCAATCTATGAGGCTGCAAAGCTCGATGGTGCGACAGACAGTCAAAGCTTCCGGAGCATAACAATTCCGATGTTGAAGCCCATTATTTTCCTTACCAGCATTATGGCATTGAATTCAACCCTGCAGTTGTTCGATGAGGTTGTAAACCTGACAAACGGCGGCCCCGGAAATGCGACAAGAACGATTTCAGAATATATCTATGACCTGTCCTTCAACTATGTACCGAGTTATGGCTATGCGTCCACCGTTTCACTGGCAGTATTCGTTATTGTAGTTGCGATTACGATTTTCCAGAAGGGAGTTATGAGAGATAAAGATGAATAATCCAGTAAAATACCTGTTCAAAAGAATATTTCTTATTATCGTGTCTTTCCTCTGTATTTTTCCTTTCCTTTGGATGATTATAGGTGCAACAAACGATTCCAAGGATATTATGATGGGAAAACTGACCTTTGGAACGTCCTTAAGTAAAAATGTAAAAAATGCGTTCGAAGCGGCAGATCTTGGCAGAGCCTTTGTTAATTCGCTGTATCTTTCAGTGATAATCACGGTTCTTTCATTAATTATCTGTTCTGTGGCAGGTTATGCTTTTGTTGTTTATAAGTCCAAAAAAACAGAAGTTGTATTCCTTGTTTTGATCGCCTCCATGATGGTGCCTTTTGCAGCCAAGATCATTCCGATGTATCGCATGTTTGCCAACATGGGACTGCTTAATAACTATCTGTGTATCATTTTGCCGGCAGTCGGAGCTCCTTTTTTAATTTTCTTCTTCCGCCAGAATTCAGAAAGCTTTCCAAAGGAGACAATTGAAGCAGCTCGTGTTGATGGCTGTAACGAGTGGAAAATATTCAGCAGGATTTTTGTCCCGATGATGAGATCAACTTATGCTGCTGCTGCAATTTTCTCATTTATGGCAGCATGGAATAACTACATGTGGCCGTTGATTTCGTTGCAAAGCGAATCTAAATATACACTGCCGCTCACTGTATCTAATCTGGCATCCGGCTTCACACCGGATTATGGTATGGTAATGGTAGGAATAATTATTTCTACGATTCCGACAATGCTTATTTTCTTCCTGTTGCAAAAGAACTTTGTAGAAGGAATCCTGGGCTCTGTAAAGTAAATGCGAGCGCCGTATGCGATGGCTGTGTTGGATGATAGAATAAGGGGAGAAGACAAGAAATGCAAAAAGAACTGAGCAGACCATATATTTTATTTGGCGGCGATTATAATCCGGATCAATGGGATGAGGCAACAATTCGCCAGGATATGGAATATTTTCATGAGGCGGGCGTAAATACTGTTACACTTCCTGTTTTTTCGTGGGCAAAGTTGGAACCGTCAGAGGGAAAGTATTGTTTTGAGTGGCTTGACAGGATTATCGACATTTTGGACGAAAACAAGCTGTCTTATTTCCTTGCAACTCCAACCAGCGCGCAGCCAGCGTGGCTGTCGCATCAATATCCGGAAGTCCTTCCGACGGATATTGCAGGCAGAAAGAGAACGCATGGAATGCGAGTGTTTTTCTGTTATAACAGCGAGAAGTACAGAGAACGTGCCGCAGCGATCGCCCATGCGATGGCTGAACGCTATAAGGGCAGGCCGGGGTTGATCGGCTGGCATGTGGCAAACGAATATGGAACCTATTGCTACTGCGATAACTGTCAGAAAAAGTTTCGCCTTTGGCTGAAGGAACGGTACGGAACACTGCAGGAATTAAATGATCGGTGGCATACCGACTTTTGGGGCAAGACTCTGTACAGTTATGAAGAGATTATGCTCCCCACGGAACGAAACGACGATTATCGTTTTAATCCGGCAGTGCAACTGGACTATATGCGGTTTGTGACGGATTCTACTATTGAATGCTATGAGAATGAAGCAAAAATTCTGAAGTCAGCAACACCACAGTTGCCGGTTTTCACCAATATCTCTGGGTTTATCAAGAAACTGAATCAATACAAAATGGTGTCCGTGATGGACTGCGCAGGATGGGACAATTATCCGTGGCCGACAGATGAGCGCAGTTTCCCGGCGATGAAACATGATATCATGCGCGGTCTGAAGGACGGAGAATCTTATTATGTGATGGAACAATCGCCGAATCAGCAGAACTGGCAGCCATATAACAAGTTGAAACGTCCGGGAGAGATCAGAAAGATCGCTTATCAGGGATTGGCGCACGGCTCCGACAGCAGTCTGTATTTTCAGATGAGACAGACCACGGGCGGACAGGAGAAGTTTCACGGTGCACTGATTACACATAATGGCAGGAATGACACGCGCATTTTCCGCGAGATGAGCCAGTTGGGAAAGGAACTTGCCGGCATTGGAGATCGCTTTATCTGCGGCAAGACGAAAAGCCAGGTGGGAATTCTCTTTGATTGGGAGAGTTGGTGGGCATTAGAGTTATGCAGCGGCCCTACCTGTGACATGAATTATCTGGAAGAGGTTCATAGATACTACAAGATTTTATACAAAAAAAATATTCCCGTAGATTTTGTCATGAATACGGATGCGATGGATAACTATAAGGTTCTTGTGGCTCCAATGTTATATATGCTCAAACCCGGAGTAGGGGAGAAAATCAATCAGTTTGTAAAAAACGGCGGAACATTAATCGCAACGTATATGACCGGATATGCAGACGAAAATGATCGATGCATTTTTGGGGCATATCCCGGACCGCTTCGTGAATCGCTGGGACTTTGGGTAGAAGAAACGGATGCCTTGCGACCGGAGGAGCACAACAGTATCCATACACTTGCGTCACCGGAGCAGCATTATGAGTGCGGATTTTTGTGCGATATTATACGGCTTGAAGGGGCAAAGCCTGTTGCTGTATATGACAGTGATTTCTATCAGGATCTTCCTGCGGTTACGGTAAACAGCTGTGGCGAGGGAAAGGGCTATTACCTTGCATCAAGAATGCAACAGGAATATTTAGAAGAATTGATGGAGAGTATTCTTGCGGCAAATGGAATCAGACCGGAATTTTCCTGGAAAGGTGAAGTGGAAATCACATCACGTGAGAAGGATGGAAGAACGACTTGGTTCGTGATCAACCACGATCAAAAGGAGAGTGAGATAGATCTCGGAGAGAATCGCTACATAAACCTTTTAAATAGAGAAATCTGCACAGGGAAAAGGATGCTTGCTGCATCTGATGTGTTGGTGCTTGTGTCGCAGCAGTAATGAGACTTCAGTATTTCTTACGAAATTTGTTCGGAGTGTATCGGGGTTCAACAATTTATCTGTAGTGTCCGAAAGGGGGACGTGGGGTGGACTATGGAGATGAGAAAAAGAAGTCAGTAGTTAATCGAATCATGGACGGTATTATTGATGACATCATTGAAGGAAAGCTGTCTCCGGGAGATAAGCTGCCGACAGAACCGGAACTGGCCGCACTCTATGAGGCGGGGCGGAATTCTGTCCGTGAAGCGATCAAGAAGCTGGAAGCCTACGGTATTGTTTATATCAAAAGGGCGGATGGTACCTTTATCAGCGAAAATTACAATCAGAAAATGCTCGATCCTATGCTCTACAGCATCATTCTGCAGAAAAACAGCTGGAGAGATTTTGTAGAATTGAGGGCAGTAATTGATATAGGTACGTTGGAGGTCATTATTGATGGAGCCAAACCGGGAGATTCCTACAAAGAATTGCATCGAATTCTGTTGCGAATGGAGTCAGAGTTCCTCGAGGATGCACCTTCTGTTGAGAAAATAATGATGTATGACACGGAATTCCATAGTCATATTGCCCAGAGAGCAAATAATCCGCAGCTGGTGACGATTACAGATTATATCACCAGACTTACGGTTCCTTCCCGAAAAAAGACCGTCAGGGAAATTCTGGAAAACGGAAAAGAAGAGGAATTCATTGCGCTGCATCGGCAGATGTTAGAAATAATTGAGAAAAAGGAAAGAGATAAGATTGTAAAAACCGTTCAGGATCATTACGTCTATTGGAGATAGCGGATTTTGAACAACGGTAATTGCGTCAAGGATCGGGGTGATGGCTCCGATAGTTACAGATGGGAAGATTAGTGTGAAAACTATGAGTAATATCAAATTAGGAATCGTCTACACCAGCACCACACCGGAGCTGATCCAGTGTGTTAACGAAGAGATCAAAAAGAACTTAGGGGATGCACCGGAGA
>CAVBVT010000136.1:0-6685 GCA_963598855.1 Eggerthellaceae bacterium | reverse complement strand
TGTGACCTTCGCTCACAAAAAACACCTCGCGGGATATTACCAGTGAACAGTAACTCCAGTTTTTCAAAAATACCCCCTCTAACTCAAAAAAAATTTTACAATCCACTCCTTTGTGTTATAATAAGCCTTATAAATAAAAAGAACGGAAACTACCGTGTATTTCCCTCCGGTCACAATATCCGGAGGCACCCAAAGGAGAACAATATGCGAGCAAATAACCTTACCCTGCTCACGGACCTCTATGAGCTTACCATGATGCAGGGCTATTTCAAAAACCCGACCAACCAGACCGTAATCTTCGATATGTTTTACCGCAACAATCCTTGTGGCGGCGGTTTCGCCATCTGTGCCGGACTGGAGCAGATGATCGAATATATCGAGAATCTTCGTTTCTCAGAGGAAGACATTACCTATCTGAGAAGCCTTGGGATTTTTGAAGAAGATTTCCTTGAATATTTAAGCAACTTCAAGTTTACCGGAGATATCTATGCGATCCCGGAAGGAACCGTGATCTTCCCGAGAGAACCTATGGTCAAAGTTATCGCACCGATCATGGAAGCTCAGCTTGTAGAGACTGCGATCTTAAATATCATGAACCACCAAAGCCTGATCGCTACCAAGGCCGCGCGTGTATGCCATGCAGCTAAAGGTGATCCGATCATGGAATTCGGTCTTCGCCGTGCACAGGGTCCTGATGCTGGTATCTTTGGTGCCAGAGCTGCAGTGATCGGCGGATGTGCAGGTACTTCCAATGTTCTGACAGGCCAGATGTTTGATGTTCCGGTACTTGGAACACACGCTCATTCCTGGATCATGAGTTTCCCGGATGAGTACACAGCCTTCAAGACATATGCGAAACTTTATCCGAATTCCTGCACACTTCTGGTTGACACCTACGATGTGCTGAAATCCGGTGTTCCGAATGCGATCCGCGTATTCGAGGAGATGCGTGAGGAAGGCATCCAGCTGAAAAATTATGGAATCCGTATCGACAGCGGCGACCTTGCATACCTTTCCAAAGAAGCTTACAAAATGCTTGCAGCTGCAGGTTTTGATGATGCTACTATTTCTGCATCCAGCGATCTTGACGAGTATCTGATCGAGAGCCTGAAAGCTCAGGATGCCAAGATCAATTCCTGGGGCGTTGGAACGAAGCTGATCACAGCAGACGACAATCCTGCATTTGGCGGTGTATACAAACTTGCCGCAGTTAAAGACGCTGACAGCGATACTTTCGTACCGAAGATCAAGCTTTCCGAGAACACAGAGAAAGTTACCAACCCCGGCAACAAGACTATATACCGTATTTACAGTAAAAAAACAGGCAAGATCAAAGCTGACCTTATCTGCCTTGCAGACGAGAAATTTGATCCGGAAGAGACCATGGTCATCTTCGATCCGGTTGACACCTGGAAAAAGACTAAAGTTCTCGGCGGAACTTACGAACTCCGCGAGCTTCTTGTTCCGGTTATCAAAGGCGGTAAGAGTATTTACACATCCCCATCTGTTATGGAACTTCGTGATTACTGCAAGAAAGAGCAGAATACTCTGTGGGATGAGTCCAGACGTTTTGTAAATCCGCAGAAAGTATATGTAGATCTTTCCCAGCCGCTTTACGACATGAAGAAAGCTCTTCTGGAAGAAATGAGTGAGAAAGCTCTCTAAGATAAAATAATCATAAACCCCCCTTTCTTATCATAAGCTTATGGATAAAGAAAGGGGGGTTTTTATGCACAGAGATTTTTATACCCGGCTGATTAGCAGGGAACATCCGCTGCCGGAAGCTTTTGTTCCGGAACATCTCATTGATATCGGACTGCCTTTTGAAGCTGCACCGGGAGATCCGAAACGGCTTCTGGAATATCAGGCTGCAAAAGCAGCTTCCCAGCTTTTCCGTGCCTGCCATAAGTCCGGCCTGAATCTGTGGGCAGTCTCCGGCTACCGCTCTTTTCAGAGACAGAAGGAGCTTTTTACAGGAAGCCGTTTTGTGGCTGCTCCAGGTACCAGCGAGCACCAGAGCGGACTGGCACTGGATGTTTCCTGCCCGGCCATCTGTATGGAACTGTGCGAAAAATTTGCTTCCACCGGGGAAGGACGGTGGCTGAAGCGCAATGCCTCTCTCTACGGCTTCATCCTCCGGTATCCTAAGAATAAAGAAGAGCTCACAGGTATGCCTTACGAACCGTGGCACATCCGCTATGTGACGAAACCGCTGGCATCCTGGCTCACGATCACTAACCTTACTCTGGAAGAGTATCATAGCTTTCCGCAGAGGTGTGCTCCGCCACCGTAAAATATACCTGTACCATCAACTGACTGCCACACCGATTTCCTTACCGATTATCAGGCTCTTTTGTCTGTCTGATCTGTCAGCCAGTCATTCGCCACTGTAATTTTACTGCTCCATCTGACGTCCCAGGAAACTCGCAGCTGTCTTTACCAGCGCGCGTTCTTTTTCGCCCAGTACGTTCTTATCAGATTTTCCAAGAAGTATCACAGATCCAATGGCATCACTTGCACATAAGATCGGCTGGATCATTTTTCCGGTAAAATTGTCCTTGTGTCCGAGAGTTACCGGCACATCCTCACGGCTGCTTCCATTAATAAGCCGTGTCTCCCTGCCGGAGATCACCTCATCCAGCTCCATGCTGATCTCTTTTCCATCAAGCTCCCTGCTCCCACTTCCAACCGCTGCCACCACCACATCCCGATCTGTGATACAGGCAGTCAGCCCGGTTGTCTGCACCAGTGCTTCTGCATATTCTTCTGCAAAATTATTCAGCTCACCAATAGGCGAATATTTTTTCAGAATGATCTGCCCTTCTCTGTCTGTAAAAATCTCCAGAGGTGTTCCTTCTTTGATCTTAAGTGTCTTTCGTATCTCCTTCGGGATCACCACCCGTCCCAGGTCGTCGATCCGGCGAACAATTCCTGTTGCTTTCATCCTGTCTTTTTCCTCCTGCATTTTTCTTATCTGATCGCTGCTGTACAGTAATTTTATATTTGCCGCAGCCGTTTGTTTATCTGTATGGTTATTATGTGAAAAAATGGGAGAAATATGTATTGGGAAACAAATAAGAATAAGTCCTGCCCAAAGATCTTCTTCATATCATTGGAACATTACGAAATAATTATCTATGATCGAGTAGGAGGCTAATCATTATTTGATTAGCCGTCCTCTCACACCACCGTGCGTACCGTTCGGTACACGGTGGTTATTTAGTTTTCACAAACTATTAGATAGTAGTCAAGCATGGATGTATATCCCAGCTTGGCTATTATCTTCTTTTGCAAGTCTTACCACATCCTCCGATGATTTCAGCGTTGGCATATCAAATATGCATCAATGCTTCCAGTGCACGGATATTTCCAGTAACTGCAGATACGATCGGCTGATTCGGAGTCTGTTCGTCTGTCTCAACTGCTGCATTCGCATATGCCTGCTGCAAAAACACCTCCTGGGAATTCAGCGGAGCATTGTCTGACACTTCAATCTTATAGTTACCTTTACTGTTCATTTTCCGTGCTTTTCGGTTGTCACTGAGCATGGTGACAAACATTTCCTGGATCTGCATACGGATATCCGGATCTTCTACCGGTGCTGCTACTTCTACACGGCGAAGGGTATTTCTTGTCATAAAATCAGCAGATGCAATATAGATCTTCGCTCTTTCCTGCGTTCCAAAAATATAAATACGGGAGTGTTCCAGGAAGCGTCCTACAATGCTGATAATGTGAATATTCTCTGTTTTCCCTTCAATTTCAGGAATAAGACAGCAAATACCACGGACGATCATATCAATATGTACGCCTGCACAGGACGCTTCTACCAGCTTATCTATAATCCGCTTATCAGTCAGGGAATTCATCTTCAGTCCAATATAAGACGGTTCGCCAGCTTTTGCATACTCGATCTCTGCATCGATCATTGCCAGCACTTTATTCTGCAGACATTTCGGTGCCACAAGCAGATAATCCATATCTTCAACAATTTCTCCCATGGCCAGAGCCTGAAATACCTGCGCTGCTTCTGTTCCAATTTTCGGATCAGCAGTCATCAGAGAAAGATCTGTATACAGACGGGCTGTTTTTTCATTGTAGTTTCCGGTTCCGATCTGTGTATAATATTCCACATTTCCGCCTTTTTTCTTGACGATCTGGCAAAGTTTGGAATGAACTTTATAGCCATCCAGTCCGTATATCACATGACAGCCCGCATCTTCCAGAAGTCTGGACCATTCGATATTATTCTCTTCATCAAAGCGCGCTTTCAGCTCTACCAGCACAAATACTTCTTTACCATTCTCTGCTGCCTCGATAAGAGCCTCCACAACTTTACTCTGTTTCGCTACACGGTAGAGCGTCATTTTTATAGATACTACATCTTTATCATTGGCAGCTTCATGAAGCATGGTCAAAAATGGCTTGATGCTTTCATATGGATAAGAAAGAAAACGGTCTTTTTTTGCGATCTGGTCAAGGATCGGCTCTGTTGTGTTAAATTGCGGTGACTTCTGCGGAATTCTTTTTTCATAAAAAAGCTCTGTTTTCTTACGAAGGCCGTCCTGGATCTGGAATACAAATGAAAGATCCAGAGGTGTATCTCCACGGAACACAAAATTCTTATTTACATCCAAATAATCACATAGTGTCTCCACAACATCTCCATCCATCTCCCTGGAAAGTTCCAGACGGATCGGTGCAAGTTTCTTTCTGGCTTTGATCAGTTCCACCATAAATTCACGGTAATCCAGGTCTTCATCATAGAGGGCATCTGCATCAATATCTGCATTTCTTGTGATGCGCAGAAGAGATTTCGCCTTGATGTGGTAGCCCTTGAATATTTTGGAAACAAAGTGAAGGATCAGCTCCTCAGAGAGCATATAGGTTCCCTCTTTTCCAGGTACCGGGATCAGACGCTGGATACCTGCACTGCTGCATGGGATAATTCCAAGTTTTTCTTTTCCTTTTTTGGTTTCAAGAACTACGACTGCATAAATTTCCCTGTTTCTGAGAAATGGAAACGGCTGTCTTTTTCCCACAATAGATGGTGAGATCACCGGCGCTACTTCCGCCTCAAAATAACGCTCCAGATAGTTCCTGTCTTCTTTTTCGATCTTGTGGAAATTAAGCATCTGAACGCCATATTCTTTCAGACTGTCCATGATCTCCTCATAGATCACATCTCTTTTTCGATTTAACTTTCTGGTTCTTGAGAGAATAGCTTCCAGCTGTTCCTTTGGTGTCATATTTGTTTTATTTTCACGAATATCCTTGGAAAGAAACATCTGATCTATCAGTGAACCTACTCTTACCATGTAAAACTCATCCAAGTTGCTCTGATAAATAGATGCAAAGGTCAGCCGTTCACACAATGGATTATCCGGATTTTCCGCCTCTTCAAGCACTCTCTCATTAAATTTCAGCCAGGATAATTCCCTGTTCATGTATATAGTATCTGCCATTTTTTCCTCCTGTTCCGCCGTATCGCCCGGCCGACTTATTTATTTGTTACTGCTCACTCTGTGAACAGCAGCTTTTTTCATTCTGAATAAGTATACTGACTGAATGTTTACTTCAAGGCAAACTTATGTTAAATCCGCATAAAATTTTACGAAAAAGGGGTTGCATTTTCGAATAAGAGTGGTATAGTATTCGTATACTTGATATGTAGTTTTTAATACTATATGATGTTTTATCAATTTCTACATCATTTCTCTGTATCCAGGAGGTGTTATATTATGAAATTTAAATTAAAAGACCCGGGAAGCGCGATCACACATGGAATCGCCATGCTTCTTGCAGCTGCCGGAGCCACTCCGCTGATCGTGAAAGCTGCCCGAAGTGCCGATATGCTTCATGTTTTCGCAGTGAGTGTTTTCATCCTGACCATGATCCTTCTTTATCTGGCCAGTACCCTTTATCACTCCGTGAACTCCACAGCAAAAGTAAACCGCCGTCTGAAAAAAATGGATCACATGATGATCTTTGTCATGATCGCAGGCAGCTATACTCCGGTATGCCTCATTGTCCTCCACGGCCGCACCGGTTATATCCTCTGTGCGCTTGTATGGACTGTTGCCATCATCGGAATGATCCTTAAGGGTTGCTGGATCAACTGCCCGAAATGGCTCTCTTCTGTGATCTACATCGGAATGGGCTGGCTCTGTGTTTTGGCCTTCGTCCCGATCTTCCACAACCTGCCCCGCGCAGGCTTCGGCTGGCTCCTGGCCGGCGGCATCATCTATACCATCGGCGGTGTTATCTACGCACTGAAGCTTCCTATCTTCAATGCAAAACATAAGAATTTCGGATCTCATGAGGTGTTTCATATTTTTGTAATGCTGGGAAGCATGTGTCATTTCGTTGTGATGTATTTCTTTGTTGCCGGGATGGGAATTCATTGATTAGAAATGTATTGTTGCGATCTCTTCCAGAGGAAGCTTAGACATTTATATTTACTGTGTGGCAGGAATTTAAATGGTTAAGTGCTCTGGGAGAGATTTTATTTTTTGATGTGATTGTTTTTCGATATATTTTTTTATAGCTGTGTGATTTGGTTGTACTCAATGATGTGATTATTGAGTATTCTCGTTTTTTCGCAAAGTGTCTAACTGAGACCGGCTCAGGCCGGTCACTTCTCTAATCTGTGCATCTGTAAATTTTTTTAACTTTAGCATATTAT
>CAVBVT010000135.1:3790-6692 GCA_963598855.1 Eggerthellaceae bacterium | reverse complement strand
ATTTACTGCTGCGTCAGGGAACGAGGCTTTGAAGATTCTCAAAGAAGAAGGTCCTGAAATTATGGTTACAGATATCCAGATGACAGAAATGACAGGACTGGAACTGATCAGGTCGGCCAGAGAGCTGGTGCCGGAACTACGTGTGATCGTATTGACAGGTTTTGACAATTTTGAGTACGCAAGGGAAAGTCTGAGGCTTCAGGTGCAGGATTTCTTTCTGAAGCCTATTGATGAAGATGATCTTTCCAATGCCATAGAAAAGCAGGTAAAAGAACTGAAAAAACAGGAGGATGAAGAGAAGAACCAGGCGAGAATGTGGCGCTCCCAGGGTTCTGTAGTGCAGATGAGACTGGAGCAGTGTATGAGGAATCTGGTGCATGCAAAAGCAGATAAAGAAATGCATATATACATTCTCCAGAAAGATTTTAAATTTGATGTAAGACAGAAAATGAATCTGATTCTTCTGGAGCAGGGAATGTATACGGAAAAGTATAATGATGGGAAATTCCGTGCAATGTCTGTGAAAAATGTATGCATGAGTATGGTGGACTCACGGAACAGGGGAATTACATTTACAGATGAAGACGGTACGATCGCAATTGTCTGTTTTGAAGAAAATAATGATGACAGTGTCGTGGAACAGATTGAAAAATTGTCAGATGTGCTGAAAGATGAGTTTGAATGTAAGCCTAAAATTGCTGTGGGAAGCACGGTAGAAGGTTTTGAAAACCTGACGATTTCCTACAATGATGCCAGATATCTTCTGGAGCATGAGAAAAAGAATATTCAGGACATTATACAGACAATGGGAGCCCAGAATAAGAAGAAAATCTTCTGGGATATCTATGCGGAACTGCGAAATATCATGACCTCTAATATAGGAACTCCGGATTGTGTGCTGAAAGCATTCAACACGTTTTCCAAGGCAACGGAATCCTACAATCTTTCCCCTGCTGTTGTGCGCAGATGCTGTTTTGAGATCGCATCCTCTCTGCATTTCTCCTACATGGAAGAATTGTGTGAAGTGGAAGAGGGAAAGCTGGATGCGCTCTCAAAGAGCCTGTCATCAGTGGGAAAACAAGAGGCCTGTGAGATTACGCGAATGTTTATTGAGCAGCTGATAGAAAAGGATGAAGAGGATGTACATGATACCATTTCTAATGCCAGACACTATATAGATGAGCATCTGGCTGAGGATATTTCGGTTTCCAGTATTGCGGAAAACCTTTATATCACACCGAATTATTTTTCCAGATTATTTAAGAGGATTACGGGTGAAGGATGTAACGAATATATTGTCAGAAAGAGAATTGAGAAAGCAAAGAGCCTTCTGGAAACGACCAGCATCAAAACCGGAAAAATTGCCCTGATGGTAGGTTACAGAGACACGAATTATTTTTCTCTGGCATTTAAGAAACATACAGGAAAATCACCGACGAAATACAGAGAAGAAATGCAGAATACATAATGCAGGATATTACCTGCTGAATGAACATCAGACTATATAATACAGGAGGAACTGAAATGAAAGACCACAGAAAAGAAAGAACAGAAGCAAGAAAAAAAGCAGAGAAGCTGGTATCCCAGATGACACTTCTGGAGAAGGCATCCCAGTTAAAATATGATGCCGCCCCGGTGAAAAGACTGGGTGTTCCGACATACAATTACTGGAATGAAGCACTGCACGGAGTAGCCAGGGCAGGTGTGGCAACCATGTTCCCGCAGGCAATCGCAATGGCGGCAGTATTTGACGATGAAGAGATGAAAAAGGTCGGCGACATCATCGCTACAGAAGGCAGAGCAAAATACAATGCATACTCTGCAAAAGAAGACAGGGATATTTATAAAGGTCTTACTTTCTGGTCACCGAACGTAAATATTTTCAGAGATCCGAGATGGGGCAGAGGCCATGAAACCTACGGTGAAGATCCGTATCTGACATCCAGACTTGGTGTGAAATTCGTAGAAGGAATCCAGGGTGACGGTCCTGTAATGAAAGCAGCAGCATGCGCAAAGCATTATGCAGTGCACAGCGGTCCGGAGTCTCTCAGACATGAATTTGATGCACAGGCAAGTATGAAGGATATGTGGGAAACATACCTTCCGGCTTTTGAAGCACTTGTTACAGAAGCTGATGTAGAGGCTGTAATGGGAGCTTATAACAGAACGAACGGAGAACCATGCTGTGCACATAAATATCTGATGGAGGATGTCCTGAGAGGAAAGTGGAAATTTGAAGGTCATTTTACTTCTGATTGTTGGGCTATCCGTGATTTCCATGAATACCACATGGTAACTTCCACTCCAAGACAGTCAGCTGCCATGGCATTAAATGCAGGCTGTGACCTGAACTGTGGAAATACATATCTTCACATGATGGGAGCTTATCAGGATGGACTGGTAACAGAAGAGAAAATTACGGAGTCTGCTGTAAGACTTCTGACTACCAGATATCTTCTGGGCTTGTTTGACGGAAGTGAATATGATAAGATTCCGTATAGTGTGGTAGAGTGCAAAGAGCATATTGATGAGGCTCTTAAGATGGCAAGAAAGAGCTGCGTACTTCTGAAGAATGACGGAGTTCTTCCGATTGACAAATCTAAAGTAAGTACCATCGGTGTGATTGGACCGAATGCGGACAGCCGTGCTGCCCTGATCGGAAACTATCATGGAACTTCTTCTGAATATATTACTGTTCTTGAGGGAATCCGCGCAGAGGCAGGAGATGATGTAAGAATTCTTTATTCTCAGGGCTGTGATTTATATAAAGATAAGGTTGAAAACCTGGCATGGAATCAGGACAGAATTTCTGAGGCAGTGATCACAGCAGAGAACAGTGATGTGGTCATACTCTGCGTAGGCCTTGATGAGACTCTGGAAGGCGAAGAAGGAGATACCGGAA
>CAVBVT010000135.1:0-3780 GCA_963598855.1 Eggerthellaceae bacterium | reverse complement strand
GCGATGCATCTGGCGATAAGGTTGATCTTCATCTTCCAAAAGTACAGGAAGAACTGATCGAGAAAGTAACCGCAGCAGGTAAGCCTACTATCGTAGTTCTTATGGCGGGAAGCGCAATTGATCTTAATTATGCACAGGATAACTGCAATGGAATCCTTCTTGCATGGTATCCGGGAGCAAGAGGTGGACGTGCAGTAGCAGACCTTCTCTTCGGAAAAGAATCTCCATCAGGAAAACTTCCGATCACTTTCTACAAAGACCTGGAAGGAATGCCGGAATTCACAGACTACTCCATGAAGAACAGAACTTATCGTTACATGGAGAAAGAAGCACTTTATCCATTTGGATACGGACTTACATACAGCGATGCCTGCGTAACAGGTGCAGAGGTTATCGGTGAAGTATCAGCAGAGTCCGATATTACATTAAAAGCAATTGTTAAGAATAACGGGGCTGTAGACACAGATGAAGTTGTTCAGGTATATATCAAAGATCTTGATTCTCCACTTGCAGTCCGCAATTACAGTCTCTGTGGATTCAAGAGAGTGTCTCTGAAAGCAGGAGAAGAGAAAACTGTAGAATTTACAGTTTCTAATAAAGCAATGAATGTAGTTGATGAAGACGGTAACCGTTACATTGCAGGAAAACATTTCCGCTTATTTGCAGGTGTATCTCAGCCGGATGCAAGAAGCACAGAACTGACAGGACATAAACCTGTTGAGGTTGAGATCACACTCTGATAATTGAGAATAGTCAGGCGGATATTCGAAATCGCTTTGCAGCCTGGCGCAAACCGAATAACTGATCTATAGTTTAAAATAAAAAGCCATATCATATATGGACAGGAGGAACACAGACATGAAAAACAAAATCAAAAAAATATTGCTTTTTGGGATGACAGCCGTGTTTACTGTTGGCACAGCAGGTACAGCAGTTATATCCTGTCCTGTATGGGCAGATGATACAGCGGAAACTACAGAACTGAAAAATGTAGAACATCCAAGAATGTCCACTTATTCCATCCGCAGATTTTCCATTGTAAAAGACGGTGAAGAAGTATTCCAGATCAAACAGGAACCTGCAGACTATAAGATGGATTTCGACTACTGGGAGATCACCAATCCTTATGATGAGATCGAAACAGTAAACACGGAGAATATGTATGAGATGTTTGGGGTACTGGTCGATTTTGACCTCGGCAACGGTGTTGATGCAGCAGATGCAGATACCGGACTGGACAAGACTCAGACTTATTTTATCGTAGATTTCATAAACACAGTTAATGATGATACCGCCAGAGAAACACAGGACTCAGATGCAACAGCAACAATCCTTATCGGAAATACCGATGACAACGGTGACTATTATGCATGTGTAAAAGGATATGAAGATACAGTATACCTGCTTTCTAAAGAGTCTGTAAACAGCCTTTTGGAACTGAAGCCATTTAATCTGCTTCTGAAGATCCCGGCATTGGTAAATATCGATACACTCGACAGTGTAGATATGAATATTGAGAAGAAAAACTATACAATGAAGCTGGACGGTGGAGATTACAAGTTCGGGAAGAAGACAGTAAAGAAAGAGAAATTTACAGAACTATATCAGGCACTTCAGAGCGTAATACTTGATTCTGAGATTGAAGAGACAAAAGATGCGGAAGAGAAAGAAGAAGTCCTGATTGTAACGTTCCACAGAAATACAGAGGAAGCTCCGGAAGTAACTCTGAAATATTACACATACAATGATACTTATGACAGTGTGGAGATTAATGGAACTGAGAGATTCCTTGTGAAAGCGGAAGATGTGGATGTGCTGGTAAAACAGATTAAAAAAGCATTTTAATTGAATAAACTGCAGAACAGTTATTCTGTTATGAGTTTTATCCACCTGACTAAAGAGCGATAGATATTGTAAACGCAAAAAACGGATTGCGCAGCTCATATTGAGCGGCAATCCGTTTTTGCGTTAAAACTTTTAAATTTTTATGGCTTTGTTAATTTGATCGCCTGGCTGATTGGAAAGAGCGATTATTCGCCCTGATAATTAAACCAGTCAAAATCAGCGTGGTTAGTGCCTGGCTGATGATTGGAACTTGTATACATGCCAATGTATGTTCCTGTAAATCCATTATTTACTACAGAACTTAACAGAGAGGCATTCAGTCCTCTGACAAGCGGGATCATTTCCTGATCTGTATATCCATAATAGAAATCATAATTAGTAGTATTACCCTGAATACTGAGGTAGAGGCGTTTTACATCTTTAATCACGGTTTCTGCGAGAAGAGATTTGCTGCCGTTTTCTGTTTTATAAGCCTGAAGGAAAGACCTGCCGTTTTTTCGGGTTAATACCATAAGATAATGGAAACGGTCATCCTGCACGAGGGCAATTCCTGCCTCTTCATTTTCATTTGCAGGAGTAAATTCCATCGCTGTTTTTGCCAGGAATACTTTATGACGCTGTCTGCGGCCTACGAAAGAAGGAAGACAGATCTCATTCATAACTTCCTCCCTTGTATACAGACGCAGATATCCGAAACGGTCTGTCAGAGAATAGACTGGTTCAACTGGCGGATGAATAGTATTCCACTGCATCTGCAGAGTATCACATTCGAAGTTGTCAGATTCAGACATTAAAGGATAAATAGTCTTAGGAAGATCTGGAAGGCGGTCTTCGGTCTGGACAAGCCCTGTTTCATTGTTGACCATAGGCCATCCGTCCTCTGCCCATACGATCGGAACCATAAAGGTTTCGCGTCCGAGATTATAATGACCTCCCTCATACGGACGTACAGCCAGAAGAAGCATCCACCATTCACCATTCTGAGTCTCTACGATATCCGCATGTCCTGTGACAGAAATCGGGTTTGGCAGAGGCATATGTCTGTGAGTAACGATCGGATTTCTCGGGCAGATCTCATAATCTCCCTGGATCGTACGGCAACGGGCCATCTGTACACTGTGATTGACGAAAGTACCGCCTTCTGCAACAAGAAGATAATACCAGCCATCTTTTTTATAAACATGCGGAGCTTCGATCCATTTGCTGCGTGTTTTAACACCATCCCAGATGATATAACGAGGTCCCTTGAACTGGAAGGTTTCCGGGTCAAGTTCATTCAGATAGATGCCGTGATGTCCTTCGTAAAGACAGTCAGGGCTGATATAGTTGCCCACATACCACAGAGAACCGTCATCATCAAAGAAAAGACTGGAGTCGATGCCGTCTGCACCCTTTACAACAACCGGATTGCTCCACGGACCGGCAGGGTCTTTCGCTGTAATAATATAATTGTCACGGTCTGCTTCACGTCCGGCAGATACAAAAGTATTGATAATGTAATAAGTTCCATCATGATAACGGATACTTGGAGCCCATAAGCCCTCAGACGTCTCACAGTTCTTATAGTCAAGCTGCTCAGGTCTGTGGATCCCATGTCCGATCTGCTCCCAGTGAACCAGATCCTTACTGTGGAAAACCGGCAGTCCCGGATAATAAACAAATGAAGAAGTAACCATATAATAATCATCCCTCACCCGGCAGATAGAAGGATCAGGATAAAAACCTGGGAGAAGTGGATTATGATAAGTTTCCTTAAGCATATAAAAAACCTCCTTGAACAATCTATAATTATCTTAACTATAGGGAAGAATTGAGGTAAGTAAAATAGAAATATGTTTCTATTTAATGGAAAAAACAGCACAATTTTGTTTATACCGCAAAAAAGAGTGATTGCTGTCACCATTTATTTTTATAAATCCAACAGGAGTACTGAGT
>CAVBVT010000134.1:5540-6804 GCA_963598855.1 Eggerthellaceae bacterium | reverse complement strand
TTTCCATGGCCATGGAGCTTTGTTTTATGGTATTATACTATCATAATGATTCTGCACGGATTAGGTCAGAAAAGCTCTAATATATAGGTCGATATTCTCTTTTCAAGGAGTGTTATATGGATAAAAAAGGAATTTCCTATGAGATCATAAATTATTCAGGTACCACAAATGTAAAATTTTATACGTCAACAGATAATGGAAGCTACATTCCTTCCCACTGGCACCGGGCAGTTGAAATTCTTTATATGCAGGAGGGAGAACTTGATGTAACGGTAGAATCTGCCAGCTTCACCATCTCTCCCGGTGATTGTATCCTGATCAACGCCAATGTGATCCATGCCACTAAATGTATTATTCCAAACAAGGCTATCGTCCTCCAGATCCCGCTGGATTTTATAGAAAAATATATCCCGGATGCCCAGCAGTTTATGTTTGTCTGTGACTATCGAACACAAGATCCGGTTAAAAAAACAAAACTGGATATGCTGAAGACTACTTTGGAACAGATGCAGATCATCGATGATATCCGGCCGGATGGATTTATCCTGCGCTTTAACAGCCTGATCTTTGAACTTCTGTTCCAGCTGTACCACAATTTCAGTGTAAAAGTTTTTCAAAGTGACTTAAGCCAGCAGAAAAAAGATCTGGATCGGCTGAACCTTGTACTGAATTATATTTCTGAAAATTATAAGCGGCCCATTTCCCTGGATGAGATCGCAGGTGTCGCTTATCTCCAGACCAGATATTTCTGCCGTTTTTTCAAGAAAAAGATGGGAGTTACGTTTCTGGAATATCAGAATGAATACAGACTTTCTTTTATTTACAAAGATCTGATCAACACAAAAGATCCCGTGCATGTGATCCTGGAACGGCATGGTTTCACCAATTATAAGCTGTTCCGCCGGATGTTCCAGGAACACTTCGGGTGCACACCTACGAAGGTGCGGGAGAATATGCAGAAATAAAAAGTTATGTCAAATGGATAAAAGTCTCCCCTTTGTTACGCTGCTCTACACCAAATAAACTGTTGAACAATTTTTTCATTAAAAACAAACCTCCCGGAAACCAGGCAATGTGTTTCCGGGAGATTTGTTATTTTTGCTATTATGATCTATTATCAAATTTCTTACTTTTTACAGTTCCTGGCCATTGGTCTCAATCACATGTTTATACCAGTAGAAACTCTTTTTCTTATAACGCTTCATAGTTCCGCTGCCATCATCGTTGCGATCCACGTAGATGAATCCGTAACGTTTGCGAAGCT
>CAVBVT010000134.1:1112-5530 GCA_963598855.1 Eggerthellaceae bacterium | reverse complement strand
GATGTGCTGACAAGGTCGATGCATCCCCAGGTGGTGTATCCCATCAGATCTACGCCATCCATGACAGCTTCTTCCATCTGGCGGATGTGATCTCTGAGGAAAGTCCTTTGCCGTCCTCATTGTATGCACCTTCACACTGATTGGCAGCTACTGCGCCACCCCATAAAAAATTCTTCGGAAACATTTTTTTCAGTCCTTTCTTGCCGGATATCAGATATCCAGTGCTGCGTGATAACCCCAGTATACTGCATTGGTGATGGTGGAAACTCTGCTTGCATCACCGATCACAGCCACATATGGAGCACAGTCACGAAGTTCATCCACAATATCAGTTCTGGATCTCTGACCCAGGGCACAGATGATGGTGCTTCCAGGAACCAGAACTTTTTTGCCCTCTTTATCCTCACACCACACCCCCTCTGCAGTTACCTCAAGGCCCTTGTATCCGGTGTAAACTTCCGCGTACTTGTCGATCTCTTTCAGAAGAAGCGGTCTGTGTCTTACATTGGCATCCGGCGCAAGAACATCTCTCATCTCCACAATGCGGACTTTCTTTCCTTCCATTCCAAGGTGGATGGCACACTCACATCCTGCAAGGCCGCCGCCGAATACAACTACCTCATCTCCTACTTTTTCTTTCTCTTTATAATAGTTGTTTACGATCACTACATTTTCTCCGTTCAGTCCCGGGATCGGTGGCACCAGCGGTCTGGAACCTGCCGCGATGATCAGTGCATCTGCATTTTCTTTTTCCGCATACTCTTTTGTCACCGGTGTAGATGTACGGATCTCCACGCCTGCTTTTCTTGCAAGAAGCTCGTAGGTTCCTGCAAGCTCGTACATCTCATGCTTAAATGGCAGAGCCTGCTCACTTTTCAGGATTCCGCCCACAGTATCTTCTTTTTCACAGAGGATGACCTGATGGCCTCTTCTTGCCGCTGTGTAAGCTGCGTACAGACCTCCCGGGCCGCCGCCTGCTACCAGGACTTTTTTCTTAACTGGTGCCGGCTGTACTTCATCCCCTTCCATCTCTCGTCCGATCAGCGGATTGACGGTACATCTTCTTGTGGAAGTTGCCGCTCTTTCTGCCATGCAGGTAAAGCATCTTAAGCACTTTACGATCTCCTCATCTCTGTTTTCCATGACTTTTCTCGGAAGGAATGGATCTGCAAGAAGTGCTCTTGCCATGTAAACGATATCGGCTTTTCCCTCTGCAATGATCTGCTCCATCTGTGCAGGATCATTCAGGCCACCGATGGTTGCAACCGGAATGGAAACGTGTTTTTTGATCTCAGCCGCAAGGTAAACGTTACATCCGTGATCCTTAAACATGGACGGATGGGTGTCACCGAATCCTCTCTGATAAGTACCTGCGGAAACGTGAAGAAGATCAATATACGGTTCCAGAACTTTTGCAATCTCCACACCGTCTTCCAGTGTATAACCACCTTCAAAAAGTTCAGAACCGCTCATACGGAACTCGATGGGGAATCCAGATCCCACACCTTCACGGACTGCCTTCAGAACTTCCACTGCAAAACGGCAGCGGTTTTCAAGGCTTCCGCCATACTCATCGGTACGCTTGTTAAAATACGGAGAAAGGAACTGGTTGATCAGCCAGCCATGTCCACCGTGGACCATGATCATCTCAAAACCTGCTCTTTTTGCCAGGGATGCTGTCTCTTTATAGGAAGCCTCGATCTCGTCGATCAGCTCTTTTGTGAGGGCTTTTACCTCCACACCATCCGGACGGACGGTATCAGACGGTCCCCACTGGTTCATGGATTTCTGTCTGGATTTATCTGTCATATAAGTTCCTGCATACATTCCGGAATGGGAAAGTTCAATGCTCGGGATAGCTCCGTGACGGCGGATGGCATCTGCAGTATAAGTTGCGGATGCCAGGGAATTCAGGATGGATGTGTCCAGATGATAGGCATGGGAGCCATCGGTTTTCGGATGTACCATGCACTCGCTGACTGTTACGGCACCTGCGCCGCCTTTTCCTCTCAGTTCATAAAAAGCGGTAGATTTCGGGCCGATACATCCGTCATTTGTAATATCTGTTCCTCCCATCGGGGCAGAAAACATACGGTTTCGAAATGTTACACGGCCAATCTGGATCGGTTTGCATAAGTTTGGATATTTTCGGATCATAATTACCTCCTGTTATTCTGTAAGGAGAGCTCTTAAATATTCGCCCTCTCTTCTGTTTTCAAGCAGTTCCATGAGTTCATTTACTTTATCAAGACTGATCTTTTTCTCTCTTGCTTTCATGTGCACATAAACAGCACCGATCAGGTTTGCATCATTATAAAAACGGCAGCTTGCCACCTCCGGAACCGGAAGTGTCCAGGGATACATGCCATTGATCTTTAAAAGTTCCTCACGAATGAGCTGGAGAAGCAATGGCTGTTCACTGATCCCGCCGCCTACTGCGATTTTTTCCGGGTCGAACATGTACTGACAGTTGTGGATGTGGATGGCCAGTTTTTTTGCATGGTTCCGGATCCCTGCCAGAGCTTTTTCATTTCCCTGGTTTGCAAGAGAGAACGCCTTTTCCCCGTTTAACTCTTCTACAGGAATGCCGGTTTCCACGGATACACTGTTAAGCAGTGCCTGGGCGCCGGCTGTCTCTGCAAGACTGTTGGACATTTTATAGTCATCTTTGCTGTCTGTGATCACATAGCTGAATTCTCCTGCCATAAAATTTTTGCCACTTACGATCTCACGGTTAACGATCACGGCACCGCCTACTGCAGTTCCGCAGACAACAACGATAGCATTCTGGCAGTCCTTTAAAGATCCCTGCCAGATTTCAGCCAGGGCTGCACATTTGGCATCGTTTTCCACAGTTACCGGGATCCCGACTTTTTTCTCCAGGATCTCTACGATATTTACATTGCTGATGCAGAAAAGACTTCCGCCTGTGTACATAAAGCCTTTTTTGGAATCAATGATCCCCGGCATGCTAAGAGCAATTCCTTCGATCTCATACTGCCCTTTGATCCTGTCGCAGATTTCTACCAGAGACTGGATAATATTTCCAGGGAATCCTGTTTTGTTGGGGTTTTGTCTTTTTCCAGGATGGAACAGTTCTCAGTGATCACTGCATATTTGATAAATGTTCCTCCTACATCGATCGCCAGGTAATTCATGGTGTCACCTCTTTTTTGCGGATTTTTTCTTTGCTGTAGATGATGTTTCCCTCGCCGCCGTCCAGACGGTTAAAATATTCATTGGCTTTTTTTGCAACAAAGGCCTTTGATTTGGTTAAATTGCCAGTTTTTGAGCAACTATACTATTTACAGCAAATATACTAAGGCTTTCTATGTTTTTACAGTTTCATAGCACCGCGGATGCAGCTCTCAATGTACTCCTCACCCAGATCTGTATTCAGGCTGAGATCAAAGTTTCCTGCTGCGCCCCACATGCGGCGTGTGTAATAACGGTAGTTGTCTGCGCGGAGTTTTTCGTTTTTCTGGACAGCAGCTCTTGCTTCTTTCTCGGAGATGTTCTGTCTCTGTGCTACTCTTTTGATCCTGCTTTCCAGCGGTGCGGAAAAGAATATTTTCAGGCAGTTTGCGGAATTTCTGAGAACATAATCTGCACAGCGGCCTACGATGACGCAGTTGCCTTTTTCCGCAAGATCACGTACAACCTGACATTCTGCTTCAAAAATCTTATCCTTCGGTGCTTCATCCTGCATGTCTGTGTTCAGGTACATCTGATTGACCAGATCGTAGAGAAGACTGTTTGTCATGATCTCTTCGTTCTTCTTAATGAATTCAGGTGTGTATCCGGTAGTTCCTGCTGTCATCTGGATGATCTCTGCATCATAGAAATCGTACCCCAGCTTTTCTGCAAGTGCCTTGCCCATATCATGGCCGCCGCTTCCAAACTGTCTTCCAATGGCGATGACATTTTTTCCATAAGTTCCTGCTGTCTGCTCTTTTGCTTCGCTCTCGTTTTCCACAGATGCTGTTTCCGGGAAGATCATGTCTTTCAGGAATGCAAGCTTCTTTCCGATAAGTCTGGCGATAAACCCTACCAGAAGTGCTGCAATAACGGTACCTTCTCTCACACCGTCCAGTCTTCCTGCAAATACGAAAGAAAGTATTGCGGCGATCACAGACATGGATACGTCAAAACAGATTTTGGTTGTTCCGAAGTTTGTTTTCCATGTAAGGACAATGGCACGGACAAAAGATTCTCCTGGAAGCATGACAACGTCTGCCAGGACTTCCATATATACACCGACACCAAGGATCAGACATCCGATAAGAAGATATACGATCTTCATGATGTACGCTTCTGGATTGACCCAGGAAAAAAGAATCATGGTGAGATCAATGAAATATCCAAATATGATGGATACCGGTATCTGAAGGATGTGCTCCAGTTTAAAGTTCTTTCTC
>CAVBVT010000134.1:0-1102 GCA_963598855.1 Eggerthellaceae bacterium | reverse complement strand
CGATCAGAAAGATGCTGAAAAAGATGGTAAAGTTTCCAAGTGTAAATGGAAAGTTCAGGCTTAATACATAGGGAATTGATGAGATCGGTGAAGTTCCCAGGTTCGCCTTTGTGATCAGACTGACTCCCAGGGAGTTTACAAACAGTCCCACCAGAAATATTAAATATCGTTTTAGTTTCTCCATTCTTTTTTATTTCCTCCTCATTATTAATAGTTTTTATCGCCGGATCATTTCATCTCTGCAAGATTTCTGTAAATCCGGCAAAATATTTCTGTAAATATTTTCTGCTCTTCTTTTGAAATGCCGTTTAATGCTGTTTCTTCTATTTTCTCAAAAGCCTCTTCTACAAGCTTCTGATTTTTCTTTCCAGATTCTGTCATAAAAATGTGAAAGGTACGGCGATTTCCGTTGAGCATTTTTCTCTCGATCAGTCCTTTTTCTTCCATGCGGTTCAGGATCGATGTGAGAGATCCGGCTTCGATCAAGCATCCTGCAGCAATTTCCTTCTGACTGGCTCCATCGTGATCTTTCAGATAGTCCAGTACTTTGGGCTGACCCAGGGTAAGGCCTGTATCTTTCAGCTGTTCCATCAGTTTTTTTTGAACCGTCATATGGTTTATCATGGACAGATAATGAAATGAATCATCCATTTGTTATTTATCTCCCTCTTTTCCCTTTTTTACATTAATAGTTATAATTCAAACGTTTAGAATTATAACTATATTAGTTGCTCCTGTCAATACTATTTTCTTAATATATAGAAGTTTTGTACAAAAAAATGGGGTGATTTTATTTCACTCTGCACAATATAAAATAAAACAGCGAAATGAATGTTCAAAATCCACTCCGCTGTTTTATGAAAATGTTCTATTTAAATATTTTGTTTTATTTAAGCATTTTATGACACAAAAAAAGTAGCTTATTCAGCCACTTTCTTACGATTGTATATTCAAAACTACATACATGTTCGTTGATGGTCAATCTTTTGAATCAATTTAACCTGCGTACCGATACTCCAGCGGTGGTCACTTCGCAACTACATTGCTCAGTGTCATTTGCTTCGCAAATGTTCAGGAACCATCATGAATGCCTCTCCACAAG
>CAVBVT010000133.1:0-7008 GCA_963598855.1 Eggerthellaceae bacterium | reverse complement strand
TATTTTTTATGGATGCAAAAAGCTGGAGCGGCTGGAGTTTTCGGATACGTTGATGCAGGTGGGAACCGGGGCATTTACGGGATGCAGCGGGCTGAAGGCACTTGTGATCCATCAGAAAAAAAGGATCAAGTCCTGTGCGAAAGAGATCTTTGGGGAGCTGTGGCAGAAGATCGATGTGGATTTTCTGTATGAAAAGGCGAAGAAACAGTATGAGGATTATATCCGGGGAAATCTTAAGGATATCGGAGAATACCTGGTGGAGAGCGGAAACTTAAATGGACTGGAGCTGTCTATAGAAATATTAATAAAACAGCACGAATAAGAAAGCTTGCAAAACAATTAAGGCGGGCACAGCGAAAGCTCTCCCATAAATATGAAAATTTGTCTGACCAATCTGGCATTTACTATTGATTAAATTGGTAAATTACAGTATAATATTTACCATAAAAGGCCCAAAGCAGGGTGCATAGATAGACAAATTGCACATATATTTATACATTCCGGGACTTTTATCACTGGGATGATCTGCACATGCAGAGATATCCGTTCCAGGACAATATGAAATGGCAAGACAATAATAAAGGAAGGCGGCCGAAACGGACGACATGTTTACGAAGATTACAGAGGAAAGAGCATTTGACGGAATATTGAGACAGATCATTGATAATATCCGGCAAGGAGAACTGAAACCGGGAGATACTTTACCTGCTGAGCGTGTTATGGCAGAATCACTGGGAGTTTCCAGACCTGCTGTTCGTGAGGTACTGCGTGCACTGGAGCTGATGGGAATCGTCACGACAGTCCGCGGTGGAGCCAACTATATCACTGAGAATATGGATCAGTGGCTGTCCGCGCCGCTGGCTATTCTTTTTCAGCTGAATAACAGTCATGTGCAGCAGGTACAGCAGCTTCGTTCCGCACTGGAACAGGAGGCGGCATTACTGGCAGCAGTGAACTGTACAGAGAAGGATGCGCTGGTTTTACGTTCCATCCTTGCACAGTTGGAGAGCGCAGAGGATGAGAGAAGGCGTGCCAGCCTGGATAAAGAGCTTCATACAAAGATCGGCAGGATGGCCGGAAACCCGATGATCTACAATGTACTGGATGCAGCAGCACAGCTGACAGAGGAGATCATTTCCGGAATCAGAGCCTACATTATGAAGAAGAATAATTCCGCGCTTGAAGTGGATGAGCAGCACAGATGCCTTGTGGAAGCGATCATTTCCGGGGATAAGAATCTGGCTGAGAAGCGGATGCGCGAACATATGGAGACCATTGAGAAATACATTCTCGAGATCGCCCAGCTGCAGGGGGAGAACAGCCTTGAATTTCACCGTTGATCCACCCAACAAAAACTAAATAAAGTTTCAGTAAAAATCCTGTTAATTTGGTAAGACCACTATTGATTTTTGGTAAGACCAGGTGCTATAATAGGGACTGTATTGGTAATACCAAAAAATAGTTTCACTATTACAGCGGAAACCTGAAGTATAAGACAACATAAGACGAGACAGCATACAGGTATGGCCGTTAATACCAGGAGAAAGGACTTACGATTATGGGATATGTAAAATGGAATTATGACACACTGAACCATTTCTGCGGAGACGTTTTCAAAGCGTTTGGCTTTTCTGAGGAAGAAGGAAACATTATTAAAGATGTTCTTCTGACTGCTGATCTATATGGAATCGAGAGCCATGGAATGCAGAGAATGGTTCGTTACCATAAAGGAATCGAGAAGGGGACGATTCATCCCCAGGCGAAACCGGAAGTCGTTTTTGAGACGCCGATTTCCGCTGTGATAGACGGACACAATGGAATGGGCCAGCTGATCAGTTATTTTGCCATGGAAAAGGCAATTGAGAAAGCTAAGACAACTGGCGTGGGAATCGTAAGTGTACGAAATTCCAACCATTTCGGTATTGCAGGATATTATGCGAATATGGCCTGCCATGAGGGGCTTATGGGAATGGCATGCACCAACTCTGAGGCGATCATGGTACCGACCTTTGGAAGAAAAGCCATGCTGGGTTCCAACCCGATCGCAGTTTCCATGCCTGCAGATCCGTATCCGTTTTTCTTTGACTGTTCCACAACCGTGGTGACAAGAGGTAAACTGGAAATGTACAATAAGATGGGCAAACCGCTTCCGGATGGCTGGGCACTTGATAAGAACGGCCACGCCAGCAATGATGCGCCGGATGTACTTGCAAATATCGTATCCAAGAAGGGCGGCGGAATCATGCCTCTTGGCGGAAACGAGGAAGTCAGCGGAAGCCACAAGGGATATGGTTATGGAATGCTTTGCGAGCTGTTCAGTTCCATTCTTTCCATGGGCGTTACTTCAGATAAATGCTGTACTTTCGCGGATAAGACCGGTATCTGCCATGGATTTATGGCGATCAACCCGGCAGCATTCGGAGATCCGGATGCGATCCGCAAACATTTTTCAGAGTATCTTGAGGCACTTCGAGAGAGCCCGAAGGCAGATGGACAGGACAGGATCTATACACACGGCGAGAAAGAAGTAGAAGCAGAAAAAGACAGAAAAGAGAATGGAATTCCGGTAAATGACAATACCATGGTAGAACTTGCTGATCTTTGCAGTTATCTGAAGATGGACTTTGGTTCTTATTTCAGGGACTATGAGCTTCCGAAAGACAGTAAATTCTTCAATGGCAATTATTAATTCAGGTAATCCTTTTGAAATGAAATATATCACAATTATCCAAGGAGGAAAAGAAAATGGATTATGCAAAAGAGTCATTAAGACTGCACGGAGATTGGAAAGGTAAGATCGAGGTTGTTACAAGAGTACCAGTTGAGAATAAAGATGACCTGTCTCTTGCATATACACCAGGTGTAGCTCAGCCTTGCCTTGAGATCCAGAAAGATATCAACAAATCCTATGAGCTTACAAGAAGATGGAACATGTGTCTTGTTGTAACAGATGGTTCTGCAGTTCTTGGTCTTGGTGACATCGGACCGGAAGCTGGTATGCCTGTAATGGAAGGTAAATGCGTGCTTTTCAAAGCATTCGGCGATGTAGACGCATTTCCGCTTTGCATTAAGAGCCATGATGTAGATGAGATCGTAAATACAATTTACATGATCTCCGGATCTTTCGGCGGTGTAAACCTTGAGGATATCTCCGCTCCAAGATGCTTCGAGATCGAGAAAAAACTGAAAGAGAAATGCGATATTCCGATCTTCCACGATGATCAGCACGGAACTGCAGTTATCACACTTGCAGGTCTTACAAACGCTCTGAAAGTTGTTGGAAAGAAGAAAGAGGAAGTTCGTATCGTTATGAACGGTGCAGGTGCAGCCGCAATCTCTATCTGCAGACTTCTCCTGAAAGCAGGCTTCAAAGATGTAACACTCTGCGACAGAAAGGGTGCTATCTATGAAGGCCGTACAGAGGGAATGAACCCGGTTAAAGAAGAGATGAGCAAGGTTACAAACCTTCAGAAGAAACAGGGATCTCTTGCAGATATGCTTGTTGGTGCTGATGTATTTATCGGTGTTTCCGCTCCTGGAGCAGTTACAACAGAGATGGTTAAGACAATGAACAAAGATGCTATCATCTTTGCATGCGCAAACCCGACACCGGAGATCTTCCCGGATGACGCAAAAGCAGGCGGAGCTAAAGTTATCTCTACAGGAAGAAGTGACTTCCCGAACCAGATCAACAACGTTCTTGCATTCCCGGGAATCTTCCGTGGAGCATTCGATGTAAGAGCAAGCGATATCAACGATGAGATGAAGATCGCAGCTTCCAAAGCACTTGCAGATCTGATCACAGACGAGGAGCTTTCTCCTGAGTACATCATCCCGAAGGCATTCGACAAGAGAGTCGGACCGGCTGTAGCAAAAGCTGTAGCTGAAGCTGCAAAAGCAACAGGCGTAGCACGTATCTGATCCGTTTGATACAGACCAAAACAGCCCTTCATTAAGAAAAATATATCAGACACCCGTACTTGTAACCCGGTACGGGTGTCTTTTTTATGTCATGGGAAATTACTCCGTAATATTCCAATGACATAAAAAAGCCCTCCGGGCAGGATCGCACTGCGGCGGAAGGGTAGATGTCGCTCAAAGCGACCCGCCGCAGGCGGAGAATCCTGCAAGCAGGATTCTTTTATCAGGCAGGGGCATTACCCTTTGACAAATGTCTCTCCAGTGAGTACAATAGCAAAGAGTGAGACGTACAATAACTGATAGGAGGCCTAAGCACAGCATGAAACCATGGGAAGCAAATATACGAAAAGTAGTGCCGTATACTCCAGGCGAGCAGCCAAACGAGAGCGGTATGATCAAACTGAATACAAATGAGAATCCATATTCACCGGCACCGGGCGTAGAGAAGGCTCTTGAGAACCTTGATACAGATACTCTGAGACTTTATCCGGATCCGACAGCAGGAGACCTTGTGCACAGTATTGCCAGGTTTTACGGGCTGAAAGATGAGCAGGTATTTACAGGTGTTGGTTCAGACGATGTTCTGGCCATGTGTTTCCTGACATTCTTTAATTCAGAAAAACCGATCCTGTTCCCGGATATTACATACTCATTTTATGATGTATGGGCAGATCTTTTCCGTATTCCTTATGAGCGTCCGGCACTGGATGAAGAGTTTCATATCCGCAAGGAAGACTACTTCCGTGAGAACGGCGGAATCGTATTCCCGAATCCGAATGCACCGACTGGCGTGGAGATGCCGCTTTCTGAGATTGAAGAGATCGTGGCAAAAAATCCGGAAAGCATTGTGATCGTAGATGAGGCTTATGTGGATTTTGGTTCCACATCCGCACTTCCTCTGATCGAGAAATACGATAATCTTCTTGTTGTGCAGACATTCTCCAAGTCCAGATCTCTTGCAGGAATGCGTATTGGCTATGCTTTCGGAAATCCGGAGCTGATCAAATATCTGAATGATGTGAAGTATTCTTTCAACTCTTATACAATGGATCGTACTACCATTGCGGCAGGTGTGGCATCTATGGAAGATAAGGCATATTTTGAGGAGTGCTGCAATAAGATCATTGCAACAAGAGAGTGGACAAAAGCAGAGCTTAAGAAACTTGGATTTTCTTTCCAGGATTCCAAGGCGAACTTTATCTTTGCCACACATGAGAGCTGTCCTGCAAAAGAACTCTTTGAAGCTCTCAGAGAGAAACATATCTATGTGAGATATTTTCCAAAGGACAGAATCGACAATCATCTCCGCATTACCATCGGTACAGATGAGGAGATGAAGAAACTGATCGAGTTTCTGACAGAATATCTGAAATAAGAAGGAGGTACTATGGAAGTACTGGTACAGTGGTTTTCAACCCACCTTTCACAGTTTATCTCTCCGGAGGGAGCTGTGTTTATCATTTCCATGATCCCGGTCCTGGAGCTTCGAGGCGGTCTTCTGGCTGCATCACTTCTGAAAATCTCGGCTGTAAAGGCGATCCCAATCTGCATTGCGGGAAATATTATTCCAATCCCGTTTATCCTGCTTTTTATCAGGCAGATCTTTAAATGGTTAAAAAAGACAAAGCTTTTCAGAGGCCTGATCATTAAGATGGAGAACAGAGCCATGGGAAAAAGTGATCAGATCAAGAGATATGAATTCCTGGGACTTCTGCTGTTTGTAGGAATCCCGCTGCCGGGTACAGGTGCATGGACAGGATCTCTGATTGCATCTCTTCTTGAGGTGGATATCAAGAAATCCTCTATCGCTATCCTTTGCGGACTGGTGATGGCAACTGCTATTATGTATATTGTTTCCTATGGAATTGTGGGAAATGTGGTACATTAATTAAAGATAATTATGAAAGATCCCCTGCATGTTGGCTGGATGAGCTGACAGCAGGGGATTTTTTGATATATAAAGAAGTTTACATAAGTTTTCTCTTTAGCATCTCCGGGTTCATAGCATATTTCAAAGCCGTATCCCTGGTGATCCGTCCTTTTCGATACAGTTCCAGAAGGCTCTGGTCCATGGAGCGCATATGATCCTGGCTGGAGGTGGATATCACGCCTTCGATCTGGTGGACTTTGTTGTCGCGGATCATATTCCGGATCGCAGGAGTGAGACGCATGATCTCAAAAACAGGAATATTCCGGCCGTCCACATCCGGGATCAGCTGCTGGGAGATCACGGCCTGGAGTACCATGGAAAGCTGGATGGCGATCTGGCGCTGCTGTGACGGCTCAAATACGTCCATAATACGTTCGATCGTATTGGCAGCTCCAAGAGTATGAAGGCTGGAAAGAACCAGATGACCAGTTTCAGCAGCAGTCATGGCAGTCTGGATGGTCTCATAATCACGCATTTCGCCAAGGAGGATCACATCCGGGCTCTGGCGGAGCGTAGCACGAAGGGAAGTAAGATAGCTCTCCGTATCTGTACAGATCTCACGCTGGCTTACAATGCAGCGGTCGTGGCGGTGCAGGTATTCAAGAGGATCTTCCAAGGTAATGATATGTCCCTCGCGTGTATGGTTGATCCGGTCGATCAGGCAGGCCATAGTGGTAGATTTACCGCTTCCGGCAGAACCTGTTACAAGAACCATACCGCGGGTATACTCCGCAATGTTCATAACATCATCCGGGATCATAAGTTCCGCAGGATCAGGCAGCCGGAATGCGATCACACGGATCACAGCAGCTAGGGAACCACGCTGTTTGTAGGCATTAACACGGAACCTGGAAACACCAGGGATGGAAAAAGAAAAATCATCGTCACCGGTTTCTAGAAGTTTCGACATATCACGGTTTCCGGCAAGTTTATAAATGGTGCGCAGAAGTGCTTCTGTCTGTTCCGGCATCAGCCTTTCACCGCTGCTGAAAAGATGGCCGTCGATCTTTTCAGCCAGTGTGCGGCCTGCAATGATAAAGATATCAGAAACACGCTTACTGGCGGTTTCTGTTAAAAATTCGGGGATTTGGATATCCATGTTTAAAACCTTCCTTTATTCCGCCTGCTGACATCCGGGAGCTTCGTGATCTTGTAAG
>CAVBVT010000132.1:0-7032 GCA_963598855.1 Eggerthellaceae bacterium | reverse complement strand
CGTTTCCAATGATTTAAGTAACTGGTCAACGGTAACTTTCTCAACAGGTTGGGCTGAAGATTCCGAGAGATTATTCAGTAGATAAGGAGGAACGAATCAATGAAAAAAGGAACAAGGATGATGTTTTTAATATTACTGATGAGCTGCTTTTTAGCAGTTCCGGCAGAAGCTAAGAGTATCGGGAAGGATACTTACCGCGTATGCAAAAACGATATTTTTATTGACTATGATCAATTAAACTGCAAAAAGATTGTTACGGAAGTAAAAGATGATGGGTCATTCACTGCAGTTGATCTGGGAGAGTGGTTAGAAGAACAGAATATTTATGATATCTCGATAATTAAAGATGATGAAAATACCGGATATAAAAAAACATTTTATGAAAGAAATCCAGAAAAAGAGTCGGCTGATGAATTTTATGATTCAGAAAATACGTCATATATTGATTTCCAGGGCTTGGTGTATGTGGGGGATGTCATCCGCAGTACGGATTCTTCCAGGGAAACGGTAACGAAAGTAAAATTTGATGGAAGCTTCTATACAGAGACGGAAATGACAGGTCTGTATGTGGATGGAAAGACAACGCAAATCAAATAATTTATGGAGAATAGAAGGGTCTGTCGGGATGATATGCTCCTTTTTCATGCTATAATTCAAAAAAATATAAATTTTTTGAGACGATCATCAAAAAAAGACGACTTTATAATTGAGAACATTTTTGAGGAGGTGAACATCATAGACGATATAAAAATCATAGAGCTTTATTTTGAAAGAAATGAGCAGGCGATTAAGGAAACGGATATAAAATATGGAAAACTTTGTCATAAACTTGCCTATAATGTCCTGAATAATCGCCAGGATTCGGAAGAGTGTGTAAATACCACTTATTTAGAAGTGTGGAATAGAATCCCACCGACAAGGCCTGCAAAATTTAAAGCTTATATTTCTATAATTGTCAGAGGTATTTCCATAGATAAATTAAGGAATCTGACAGCTAAAAAGAGGTCGGCTGATATGGCTATGGCATTGGATGAACTTACAGAGGTACTACCGGATGAAAGGTATGCTGCTGGAAGGAACGATGAAGAGATTGGAAAACTGATCAGTATTTTTCTACGTAAACAAAAAGAAGATGTGCAGAGGGTGTTTGTTTTAAAATATTTTTACTTTGAATCTAATAGGGCTATTGCAGAAAAATATGGTTTTACTGAACGCAAAGTAACGAATATGCTGGCCCGCACCAGAAATAAATTAAAAAAATATCTGATCGAGGAGGGAATCTACATATGAATATACCAAGAATTGTAAATGCTATCGGTTATATTGATGATGCCCTTATCACGGCAGCACTGGAAGATCCGCCGAGGAAAAGGTATAATCTTATGATTAAATGGCTACCGGTTGCCGCCTGTTTGGCACTGGTTATGATTGTAAGTATTCTTGTTCCGCATTTTTTTAGGAAAGATGCAGCTGCTGAAGATAAATATAAATATCATGTTTCTGAAACAGAACGGGCGATAGAATGGCCATGGAAATATAAGACTCTTGTTGAAAAGTATCCTGTTGTTAAATTTAATGGAAAACAGTTTACTGCGAAAAGCCAGAATTCTATTCATACAGATGTAATGGGAGAGGTAATCGGTTCCTGTGTGGCAGAAGGAACTGATTCTGATACAGGAAAGACATACACGGAAACATATGAGGTGCGGAAGATTAAGGGCATATCAGAGGAACTGATGGTTGCCGTAGGCAATGAGGATGGATTTTATGTTTATGCAGCTGATGAGAAGTTGGCTCCAGATACGTTAGGTAAGTTACTGGAACTTTATGAGCTTTCTCAAAACATAGAGTTAAACTATGTGACAAAATGTGAAGATTATGAAGAGAAAGAGGAGCTTTTGCTGGATAATGGTGAAAAGATCTGGCAGATTCTTTCTGGCTGTGGCGATGCAAAGATTGATGATAAAAGTGATTTCTTTGAAAGAGAGAATCGAAGATATCTGACTTTTACGGCAACTTCTGAAGCATTGGGTGTCTATAATCGAGTGATCTACATTTCTGAGGATGGTTACTTTGCTACTAATATTTTTGATTATGAATACAGTTATTTCATTGGAAAGGAGGCAGCAGGACAGATCATCAGCTATGTACAAAAGCATTCCACAGAAACAAAGTCCAGTACCAGTCGGCCAACCATATCCGGAACTGTTACAGAAATTGGAAATGGATATATTATGGTTGATGACACCGTTTTATGCAGGAAATCAAAAGCAGGAAAGAAATATAAGGTATATACAGATGATATAAAAGTAAGAAGATGGATTGAAAGCGGAGAAGTCAAAGCAGGGGATCTTGTGGTTATTGAATATGAAGGCGAAATTTCCAGTAACTATGAAGTAAAGGGAGCATATGCAATATTTACAGGGATCCTTGAAGAAAATGGTATTTTAAATCAGGAATAATAAACACAGGAAAGGGTATAGACGTGAAGATAAAACGAAATTATTTGATAAAGCTCGCACCAGCTGTTTTATTAGTAAGTGCTGCTTACTGGCTCCTTGGTTCTGATTTTTTTACATTTCTGACCTGGTGGGAAATGTTATTCCTGCTAGGGCTGGTATTTATGCCAGTGACATCCAGGATATTCATGGGCTTTGAGGATAATGGCTGGATGTTTTCCAAGGTACTTGCAGTCGCTGTCTGCGGATATGCGCAATGGCTGCTGGCCTGTCTGAAACTCACTCCATTCTTGATGACGCTGCTGGAATCCGCTGGCTGAATGCTAATGTCAATGGACAACCTGTTGTTCTTGAAGCCAGTGGTGACAGTTATAAGGATTATGATAATCGTGTTTCGGCAATGACAGGATTGCCAACGGTTTTAGGCTGGTATGTGCATGAATGGCTGTGGAGAAATAATCTGGAAGAGGAAAATCAACGAAAAGAAGATGTGCAGACCATATACACTTCAAGCAACGATGAGCAAATAAAATCCTTGATAGAAAAGTACAAGATCTCCTATTTATTCATCGGCAGTTGTGAAGCTGAGAAGTATGGAGAGATCAATAGCGAATTATTAACTTCGCTTGGAAAAGTTGTTTTTCGACAGGGTGAGACGATGATAATTGAGGTTTCCGATGGGGAGAGGGCTGATTGATATAAAAGAGATAAAATTTTATAAAATGTGTTACCCTATGCAAAAAAATACGATTAATTATATAGATGGCAAATTTTGGCAAAGGAGGTTATGCATGATTGTTTATCAGCCATATAGAAAATGAAAGGAGTCTAATCATATGAAACATAAGGTAAAGATTATAATACTCAGTGCTTTAGGAGTTTTGCTTGTGGGATCATCGGTGGTATATGCCTACTCACAAAAAGGCACTCTGATCTCACAGAAGACAGAGGAGCTGCCTGACGGAAATATTTATGTTGAAGAATTATATGAAATAGATCAGTAAGACAGACAAAAGGGGATGGCGTATTAGTACGACATCCCCCTTTACATGGGCGAAAGCTGTTAATACTTTTAGAAATAAATTAACATTATATAAGCAAGAATGTTTTTTTCGAAAAACGAATAATGTTAAACTCAATTCGCCATTCAATATCGTCTGATACTGGTTTGAAGTGCAGGGCGGAACAGGCAACATGGAGATTTGTTTGATTGCTGTCGTCACATAAAATTATGGTTGGCTCGTCTGCCCCACCGATAACGTCAATACAAGCAATGTCATTTTGTATTTCAGGAGAAAAGGAATCTGTTGTAGGAGCAATTTCTACAGGTTTATCGCTATCAGCACAATCATGAATCAAAATATCATTGTTCAGTTCAGGAGAAAGCGTATAGCTCATAGTGGTAAAATGTGTGGGATGAAACCAACGGTCAGAGCCCACGCAGTTTTGAGAAAGTGTCTGCTGTTCCAATTTTTGAACAGTTAATATATAGTCTGTTTCACTGACCGGATGGGAGAAAGCAAACTGGTCACCGGGAGCGTGTATCTTAAAATGCGGTCCAGGTACACGGAATGGTTGTTGCTCCATTGTAAGTGAAAGAGATTTTATTTCGGGACGGCTTTTACCTGGCCACAGAAATGCTGCCCTAAAAATCATCCATCCATAGGATGCATCCAATTCGTAGTGTTTCAATGCCCATTTTGCTTCCAGTTCATTGTTCATTTCGTCCGATAAACATGGATTAAAGACCACTGAACAGCTGTGAGAAACCTGCATTGTTGTCCCATTTAATTTCAGACAAGGAATAATATCAAGGCAAAGCGGGTTGTCTAAATCTATTTGCAGTTGTTGTTCTTGTGTGAAATTTAAACAGGAGTCATTTTCGGGGCTTAAATCCCATCTTTTCATAAATTCGCGAATATCTTCTGATGGAGTGCGCATACAAAAATCCAAGACAAGACCCTTGTTGCAAGAATACGCCGCAGGAATAATCCAATGATGCCCAATCCATTCAAATTGTTTATTCAGTCGGATTTCTGTTCCGGGACGGCCTTTTCTCGAAGGATCCCAGAAGTTCCCAGTAAAATAAACTTTCCACTCTGGAATGGGTACTTCTGCATCCGGGTTCATATCAAGATTATGTGTATTATCTTCACGGTACTCTACTCCTACAGAGGAAAGGTTAATTACGCTTTGCAAAAACTTCTGAAATATTCTATTCATAATGATCTCCATAATTCTGATTTTTGAGTTATTCCTATATAGTTAATGATATCATAAAAAAGTTTTACTTTATAAAGTTCATTTGCTTTCTTTATTTTGGATTTTGAGAGAAAAGTTACTGTTCACTGGTAATATTCCGCGAGGTGTTTTTTGTGAGCGGAGGTCACAGAAAACCCGAGAATTGCGGCGCGAAATCATGTAAAACATGATTTCTGTGCATCGCGAAGCGTGTTGCTGGTCACGGAGTGAACAGTAACAGAGAAAATATCCTACTCATACTATATATCGTAAAAAATCCTGTATAGTAACAAAAAATTCATTCCAGCCATGTTTATTGTGGTTTGCCACAATAGAAATATTATAAATCAAGCTGCAAAGAATCATCAAAAGTGGAAAAACCTGTGACTTATCTGTGACAATGGAAAAACAGGTGGTGGGATTGGGAAAAATATTGGCAAACTTTCTGTAAACAGTAGCTTTTGTCTGATAAAAAAGTTATACTGAATTTATAAAAAAACAGGGAGGTTTTTGCTATGCAGGAAGTATATGTTGAATCATTTGACGGAACAAAATTGTTTTTCAACAAAGAACTGGTTGATAATGCCAGAGCTGCGGTCGTGATTGTCCATGGACTGTGTGAACATCAGGGACGATATGATTATTTTGCGGAAAAGCTTCATCAGGCGGGAATCAGCACTTACCGTTTTGATCACAGAGGACATGGCAGGTCTGAGGGCGAGAGAACATATTACAGCGATTTTAACGAAATTCTTGATGATACCAATGTTTTTGTTGATCTTGCGATCAAGGAGAATCCGGATATCCCGGTATTTCTTCTGGGACACAGTATGGGCGGCTATACGGTTTCACTTTATGGCGCAAAATATCCGGATAAGAAACTCCGTGGTATCATTACCAGTGGTGCGTTGGTCAAGGATAATGGAAAGCTGATCACTTCCGTAGAACGGAATCTGGATCCGCATATGAAATTGCCGAATGAACTGGGCTCAGGGGTGTGCTCAGTGAAAGAAGTAGTTGACTGGTATGGTAAAGATCCATACAACACCAGTACTTTCACAACTGGACTCTGCTACAGTATATGTGACGGTCTGGAATGGTTCGCAGATAAGATGAAAGATTTTGCATACCCGGTTCTTATGATGCATGGTGAAAAAGACGGATTGGTAAGTGTCAAAGATACCATGGATTTCTTTGCTGCGGCAGCATCCAAAGACCGCCAGATGAAGATATATGGAGGACTTTTCCACGAGATTCTTAACGAATACTGCCGTGATGAAGTGATTGCCGATGTGATCGCGTGGATGAACCATAGAATCTGATCTGCAGCTGGCGGAATTCACAGTAATAGTGTTGACACTGATGGGCAGCTAGGATAAAATTAAAAAAGAATGTTTGTAAAAGCAGGCATTGTGTGTGCTTGGTGAACGAAAGCTGTTTGTTTAACGCAAACAGCTTTTTTTCACAAAGTACAGAGAAATTTAAGTATTGGAGTAGAATTATGTTGAACGTATATCTGGGAAAAATGGAAGAAGCAGTTTATTATCCTCCGGTTTATTTTGACAATCGCTATGAGGATGAATGGATTACGGACAAGCAGTCTGTTGAGATCATCAGGGATGTGGATAAATCAGATGTGATAAGCTCGCATCTTATTGAAAGTCCGGTTCTGGGGCCTATTTCTCCAAAGGAATTATCCGGAGGCGTAAAAACAATTTTACTGATGTTGTTTGATGAGACGGGACGAATATTTAACGCATCTGCATGTGGAGATAATTGTGCAAAGTGGATTTTGAAAATTGCTGAAAGCAAAGATTTGACAATTAATCTTAGACATATTATGGAATTCGGGGATGATGAATTTGAGATGAAAATTTTGAATACGGGCGAGATAGTTCATAATATGCTGGAATTTGTTAATATTGCGGGATTATATGTATAAGGTGAGCGTGTATGAAGGGACGGCATAAGGTTATTGTACAAAATAATAGATTGCATTATGAGTTTGATATAAAGCGGAATATTACAATTATCCAGGGGAACAGTGCTACTGGAAAAACTACATTGATCAATATGCTGCGTCAGGCAGAAAATCTGGGAGCTGATAGTGGAGTTGATGTAAGTTGTGATGTTCCGTGCAGGGTTTTGGAAGGCAGAAACTGGAAAGTAATACTTGAGAATATTTCAAAAAGTATTATTTTTATTGATGAGGAAAATACCTTTATCAATACAGAAGAATTTGCTTCTGCTATTCAGAATTCAGATAATTACTATGTGTTACACCACTTTACAACTTTTTTCATAAAAAAATATCGTACAGGACTTTCTGATG
>CAVBVT010000131.1:0-7104 GCA_963598855.1 Eggerthellaceae bacterium | reverse complement strand
TGGAAAATGGATTTGTTATAAAAATACATGAGTCCAAAAGTTAAAAGCGAAATCCCTGCTCTTTTGATACATTTATTGACATTTTTCACACTTTCTTTTACAATATATTCGTGATTTACACTATTAAAGAATAAAAGTAATCTGAAAGGACTCTGAAGTAATATGAAAACCATAGGTTTTATCGGCCTGGGACTCATTGGCGGTTCCGTTGCCAGAACCATCCGAAAATTTCATCCGGATTACCATCTGCTGGCTTTTGACACAGACAGAGAAGCTCTGGCAGAAGCAGTCAGCAGTAATATCATAGACGGCGTATGCGATATTGAGGACGAACGTTTCCGCAACTGCGATTACATTTTCCTCTGCGCACCAGTAGAATTTAACATTGAATATATGGATAAGATCAAGGATTCCCTTGGCGATAACTGTATCCTTACAGATGTCGGAAGCGTCAAGAGCATCATCCATGAAAAAGTAACGGAACTCGGACTTGATGCCAAGTTTATCGGCGGCCACCCGATGGCCGGATCTGAGCGCACCGGTTTTTCCAATTCCAGTGATCATCTTCTGGAAAATGCTTACTATATTATCACTCCAGGCGGTGAGGTTGCACTGGATCGGATCGCTGATTTCACAGAACTGATCTCTTCCCTTGGTGCAATCCCGCTTGTGATCACTGCAGAAGAACATGATTTTATCACAGCAGGCGTCAGTCATCTTCCTCATATCGTAGCTTCTGCTCTTGTCAACCTTGTTAAACTTCTGGACAATGATACAGAATACATGAAGATGATCGCTGCAGGCGGCTTCCGCGATATCACACGTATCGCCTCTTCCTCTCCAATCATGTGGGAACAGATCTGCCTGGAAAATCAGAAGAATATCTCCACAGTTCTGGACGAATTTATCCGTATGCTGATCCAGATCCGCTGCTCTATCGATAATAAAGAATCTGACAATATTTTTGATATGTTCGCAAGCTCCAAGGATTACCGCGATTCCATTGATATTCTGGACAACAGCCTGATTCCTCGCTCTTATGTCCTTTATATTGATGTGGCTGATGAAGCCGGTGCCATCGCGACTATCGCAACTATCCTTGCAACAGAAAAAGTCAGCATCAAGAATATCGGCATCATCCACAACCGTGAATTTGAAGATGGTGTCCTGAAGATCGAATTCTATACAGACAAAGCTTTAGAGCAGGCGAAAGTTCTTCTTAACAAACGTAACTACAAGATCTGCGAACGCTGATAAACGACAGACACCAAAACGGCTTCTCGTCATGTGTATCATACACGATCCCTCCTGGTGTCTGAATCGAAAAATAACATTACAGGCAGGTATTTATTATGGAAATAAAAAAAGTCAAAAAATTAAACGGCACACTTGCCATCCCAGGTGATAAATCGATCTCACACAGAGCTGTCATGTTCGGCTCCCTTGCAGAGGGAACTACCAGGATCACCAATTTCCTGGAGGGCGCAGACTGTCTTTCCACCATCTCCTGTTTCCGGAAAATGGGCATTGATATTGAGAATCATGCAGGAGAGATCCTGGTCCATGGAAAAGGTCTTCACGGGCTCACTGCTCCCACAGACATCCTGGACGTAGGAAACAGCGGAACTACCACCCGTCTTATCTCAGGCATCCTTGCAGGACAGGATTTCGTTTCTGAACTTACCGGGGACTCTTCCATCCAGAAACGTCCGATGAAGAGAATTATGACCCCGCTTTCCCAGATGGGCGCAGACATTGTAAGCCTGAACGGAAACGGCTGTGCCCCCCTTAAGATCTCCGGAAAAAAACTCCAGGCTATCCACTATGATTCACCGGTGGCGTCCGCACAGGTAAAATCCTGCGTCCTTCTTGCAGGACTGTACGCTGACGGTATCACAAGCGTAACAGAACCGGTTCTTTCCAGAAACCACACAGAGATCATGCTGAACTATTTTGGTGCAGATGTAACATCAGAAGAAACAACAGCTTCTGTTAAACCAGATCCTTCTCTGTATGGAAAGGAAATCCTGGTTCCTGGCGATATTTCTTCTGCCGCGTACTTTATCGCAGCTGGGCTTCTTGTTCCAAACAGCGAGATTCTTCTTAAAAACGTCGGAACCAATCCTACCCGTGACGGTATTCTTCGTGTATGCAAGGCCATGGGCGCAGATATCACCTTGCTCAATGAGACAAATGAGGGCGAGCCTACTGCTGATCTTCTGATCCGCTCCTCTTCTCTCCACGGAACTATAGTAGAAGGCGCTATCATTCCTACCCTAATCGATGAGCTTCCGATGATCGCAGTTATGGCAGCTTTTGCAGAAGGAACAACAGTGATCCGTGATGCAGCAGAGCTTCGGGTAAAAGAATCCGACCGTATCCAGGTTATGACAGAAAACCTTCAGAAGATGGGCGCAGATATCCAGGCAACAGATGACGGCATGATCATCCACGGCGGCAAACTGCTCCATGGAGCTGAGATTGATTCTCACCTTGATCATCGTGTTGCCATGTCTTTTGCAGTGGCAGGACTTCTCTGCGACGGACCGCTCACGATCAAAAACGGAGAATGTGTCAATATCTCCTATCCGGAGTTTTATTCCGATCTTTACAGCCTGGCTGAATAATATAAAATCACTGTCCGGATTATTTTTTACTGATCCGGGCAAAAACATTCAAGAGAACTTTTCTTCTGTCTGCTTCATACTTTGACTTTGGCAGGCAGATAAAAAGTTCCCTTTTTTTATTTTTCTTTGATATTTTTGTATATATTTTCTCTTTTTGTATATTATATTCCAAGACAGAACTATTTTTTTGATAAACTTTATCTCTTTTTCCACTTTCCAATTTTATACTGTTATGGTATTATTTGTCCGGAAAATAATATTCCAGAGAGGAGCAACTATTATGAGAATTTTGTTTTATGACACCAAGAGCTACGATAAGGAATTTTTTGAGAAGCTGCTTCCGTCCTATCCAGGTATTGAGATCAAATTCATCGAAGCTAATATCCATGAAGAAACAGCAGCTCTTGCACACGGTTATGACGCGATCTGTGCATTTGTAAATGCAGATCTTGGCGCACCGGTTATCGAAGAACTCCACCGCCAGGGTGTGAAGCTGATCCTGATGCGCTGTGCAGGATACAATAATGTAGATCTGGAAACAACAGCCAAATGCGGAATCCAGGTTGTCCGTGTTCCCGGCTATTCTCCGGAAGCAGTTGCCGAGCATGCCATGGCACTTGCGCTGACAGCCAACCGCCACACACATAAAGCCTATATCAAATGCCGTGAGAACAATTTTGCACTGAATGGCCTGATGGGTGTAAACTTCTATCAGAAAACAGCCGGCATTATCGGTACCGGAAAAATCGGCCAGGCTATGGCAAAGATCTGCCGCGGTTTTGGTATGCGTGTCATTGCTTACGATCTTTTTCCAAATAAAAACCTTGACTTTCTGGAATATGTTTCACTGGACGAACTTCTTGCAACCAGTGATCTGATCAGCCTTCACTGTCCGATGACTCCAGAGACAGAGCATCTGATCAACTCTGAAACCATTGCAAAAATGAAAGATGGCGTGATCCTGGTCAACACTTCCAGAGGCGGACTGATCAAAACGGACGACCTTATTGCAGGAATCCGTGACCATAAGTTCTTTGCTGTCGGTCTGGATGTTTATGAAGAAGAGTCTGCTTATGTATACGAGGATATGTCCAGCAGCATTCTCCCGACTTCCACCATCCAGCGTCTGCTGTCCTTCCCGAATGTCACCATGACTTCCCATCAGGGATTCTTCACAGTAGAGGCACTGACCAATATCGCTGAGACAACACTGGAAAATGCACGCGCATTTATGAACGGCGAAGAACTGAAAAATCAGGTTCACTGATGATTCACAAATATTTTCTTCATTAATCAACAGTAAAAAAGCCCGGACACAGATTGTTCGTATCTGTATCCGGGACTTTTTATGCTTCTCCACAGTTTATCGCTTTCCGACGCCCTGCAGTCAACTTTCCTGATTCAGTTAAGTGTTCTTTAATAGATCTCTTCAAAAGATTCCCCGTCATTCTCTGTATAATACACACGCTTGCCGTCCTGGGTAAAAATGATCTTCTGTTTGCCATCTGCATCCAGACTGCACTGCTGATAGCTCACACCGTCTTCCACGGGAAGCATATTGTCTGCATTGTCGTAAGTTTCTGCTTTCAGATTGGAAGGTACATGCCCATACTCATAGATATACTGGGATACCTCATCCTTGTCCGTATAAGTGCCCTTCTCATCCAGCTTCTTCTGCGCCTGCGCACTATCCTTGGAACTGTCAGAACTGCTCTCTGCATTCTTCTCTTCGTCTGCTTCCAGATCTCCCTGCGCCATTTCATCCTCATCTGCTACAGTCATCTCATCATCTGTATTCTCATCCATGGATTCCAGTTCATCGTCTGTCAACGGCTCCAGATCATCCTGAAAAGCAGACTCATCATATTTTACTTTCTCCTTGCAGCCGCCAAGCATCAGTACAGCAGCTCCTGTTATTGCCAAAAGAAAAAATTTTAACTTTCTCATGAATCAAGCTCCTTTCACAGCATATCGTTCTCTCAAAAGTGCAATTTCTCTCTTCCATCCCTCATCATCATTCGGTGTCTCCAGAATAAAAGGAATTCCCTCTAATGCAGGATGACACACTACATTTACAAGCGCATCCAGTCCGATCTCGCCTTCACCGATCTTCGCGTGGCGGTCTTTGTGGCTGCCCAGACCGTTCATGCTGTCATTCAGATGAACTGCTTTCAGCCTGGAAAGTCCGATCACCTGATCAAATTCATGAAGCACAACATCAAGATCATGGACAATATCATATCCTCCATCCCACACGTGACAGGTATCCAGACAAACGCCCAGTTTATCATTCTTCTCCACCCGGTCAATAATCTCCCTTAGTTCCTGAAATGTTGCTCCCACCTCAGAACCTTTCCCTGACATGGTTTCCAGAAGGACTGTTGTACTCTGTTCCTCTGTGAGAACTTCGTTAAGGATCTCCGCGATCTTAGCAATTCCCGCTTCTGTTCCCTGTCCTACATGACTTCCCGGATGAAAATTGTAATAATTTCCCGGCGTATATTCCATACGTTTCAGATCATCTGCTATAATTTCTCTGGCAAAATCCCTCAGATTCTCTTTATCAGAACACATATTCATAGTATAGGACTACTTATGTGTAACTCAAAATCAATCTGGACATAACGTACAGCTTGTATTTTACCATGTGAATTTACGTTTGTGTAATTTTAATTCTCCTCATCTTCGATGTATTCAATAACGTCTTCTATTCTGCAATGAAGTGCTTTACAAATTCGATCTATCTGTTTTAAATTAACAGGTTCATTTTTTCCCATGCTTGCCATAGTGCCATAGCTAAGCCCAGTTGCGTCTTTTAGACTTCCCTTATTCATACCTCTATCAAGAAGCGTGTGCCAAAGCGGATTGTACGATATCATGATACACCAACTTTCTATTGACTTATTTTTTTCTTCCTGCTATTATTTTCTTAGGTACCGAGCGGAAGCAGGAAGTTTCGGAGTCCGCTCGGTGTCTATTCGCTTAGTTCTTAATTATTTTCTTTTAAAATGGAGAGGTTCTTGATTTTTTCAAGTGCCTCTTCTTTATTTTTACTGCTCTCGATGATCAACACGACCATTTCCATAACGGTTTTAAATTCTAATGTAGTCATTATATCTTTTTCCATTTCTTTAACTCCTTTCCTGCTATCTCCTTGCTACAATTATAGTTTATCACCATATCTTCATTTTGTCAACATTTATCTTCGTTATTATAGAGATTTTCTTCAATATACTATTGACATGTACGGTACATATGGTAATATACAACCATAAGCAACAGAACAAACATTCGCATAGACGGTGCGAGGTTTGAAATATATAGGAGGAAAAAATTATCCAATGCGTCGTAAAACCCCTTGCTTCAGCTATGGGGAGTGTCAAAAAAAGAGAAATGTATTTGTACAATTAAAAAACGGCACTGAGAAAAAGGCTATGATATACCTCTTGCCTGACTCAGCCACTGCAGGAAGGCCATCTAGCCGTTATGTTAAAACTGTATTGCAAGGTTACAAAGATATGGGGTTTGATACAGATTATTTGTACGATTCATTGGATTATAATTTAAAAGAAGTGTAAAAAATAGGCTTCGCCTATTCAACTCCCCTGCCCCTCATTCTTGAGGGGTGGGGTTTCTTTTTTCTCAAATTTCCTGCATAATAGTGGCATGAACATTTTGCAAAAAATCTTTACCGACTACTATGAAGAAATCAAATATACTCTTCATCCCAGAGATGCTGAGATGGAAAATATCGATAAGATGATCAACTGTGGTGATCCTTCCTTTGGTGGTGCCATGTATGGCTGTCCTCATTGCGGTAAGCTTAAATTTGTCCCATTCCGATGTCACAGCCGTTTCTGCCCTACCTGTGGAAACAAGTATTCCATGGAACGTACTACTTCCATGTCTTTTAAGCTTGTTAATGTCCAGCACCGCCATTGCGTTTTTACCATTGATGAAAACCTTCGTGACTTTTTCCTTGAAGACCGTACTCTGCTTGACTGCCTTTTCCATTCTGTTACCAGTGTCATCTCTCGTATGTTCTTCAAAATGAATAAATCCAGGAATTTCACTCCCGGCTTCATCATGGTACTTCACACTTTTGGCAGAGACCTTAAGTGGAATCCTCATATCCATTGCCTGATTTCAGAAGGTGGATACAGCGATGACGGATTCTGGCGCCACGTCAACCATTTTGATTATACCTATCTGCGGAATGCTTTCCGCACAGCTCTGCTTAATGAAATGGAACGAAAAATTGGTATATCTTTCAAAAAGATCAAAGCAAAATGTTATGAAGAACACCCGGAAGGCTTTTACGTGTATGCTAAGCCCAATAAATGTGACCCGAATACTGTCGTTAAATATATTGGCCGCTATCTTGGACGTCCGGTTATCGCCACTTCACGGATTGATAAATACGATGGTGAAATGGTTACATTCCACTACAATCGCCATGAGGATGATAAATATGTCG
>CAVBVT010000130.1:5737-7113 GCA_963598855.1 Eggerthellaceae bacterium | reverse complement strand
ATATGAAATTTTCAAGGTTCATGAGGCGTACCTTTTGACACCCTAATCATAATATAGGAAAATACATGAAAAAAATTATACCATGAGGGCAAACAAGCGTCAATAAAACAGGCGAAAAACTGCCTGATTATGCGTATTTTGTTAGAAAATAGCTGTTTTTGCATTTATGTTTGACAAATACAGTGGAAGTCGTTAAAATTGGAATTAATGTGTGAAAACATGAATGCGGTGAATTGTAAAGCGATTCGTGTTCATGAACATGTAGCAGGGCGGATTGTGAATATCCGCTTTACAGCTGAAGTAATTTGTCAGGAGGAATAAAACAATGGCTGCACCTTATAACCATAGAGCGATCGAAGCGAAATGGCGCACAAACTGGGAGAAAAAACCGGTAAATGTCAATGACGGCAAGAAACCGAAATATTATTGTCTGGATATGTTCCCGTATCCGTCTGGAAACGGTCTTCATGTAGGACACTGGAGAGGATATGTAATCTCTGATGTATGGAGCCGTTATAAAATGCTGCAGGGTTATTATCTGATCCACCCAATGGGATGGGATGCTTTCGGTCTTCCGGCTGAGAACTATGCTATCAAGATGGGAGTTCATCCGGCAGTATCCACAGCAGCAAATATTAAGAATATCAAACGTCAGATCAACGATATCGCAGCAATTTATGACTGGGATATGGAAGTTAATACAACAGATCCTGATTTCTACAAATGGACACAGTGGATTTTTGTAAAAATGTTCAAAGAAGGTCTTGCATATGAGAAAGAGTTCCCGATCAACTGGTGCCCTTCCTGTAAGACAGGTCTTGCAAACGAAGAGGTTGTGAACGGATGCTGCGAGCGCTGCGGTACAGCAGTTACCAAGAAGAACCTTCGTCAGTGGATGCTCCGCATCACAAAATATGCAGACAGACTTTTAAGCGATCTGGACAAGCTTGACTGGCCGGAGAAAGTTAAGAAGATGCAGACTGACTGGATCGGCAAATCTTACGGTGCAGAGGTTGATTTCCCGGTTGAAGGAAGAGATGAGAAGATCACCGTTTACACAACAAGACCGGATACTCTTCACGGAGCAACTTTCATGGTACTTGCACCGGAGCACGCTCTTGCGAAATCTCTTGCAACAGATGAGACAAGAGAAGCAGTAGAGAAATATATCTTTGACGCATCCATGAAGTCCAACGTAGACCGTCTTCAGGATAAAGAGAAGACAGGTGTATTTACAGGTACTTATGCAATCAATCCGCTGAATGGAGAGAAACTTCCGATCTGGCTTTCTGATTATGTACTTGCTGACTATGGTACAGGTGCTATCATGTGCGTACCTGCTCATGATGACCGTGACTTTGAGTTTGCTAAGAAAT
>CAVBVT010000130.1:0-5727 GCA_963598855.1 Eggerthellaceae bacterium | reverse complement strand
GGCAAAGAGATCGAGAACATGACAGAAGCTTACACAGAAGCTTCCGGAACTATGATCAATTCCGGTGAGTGGAATGGAATGGAATCTTCCGTACTTAAGAAAGAAGCTCCGCACATCATCGAGAAGATGGGTATCGGACGTAAGACTGTCAACTACAAACTGAGAGACTGGGTATTCTCCCGTCAGCGTTACTGGGGCGAGCCGATCCCGATCGTACATTGTCCGAAATGCGGTGCTGTACCAGTACCGGAGGATCAGCTTCCATTAAGACTTCCGGAGGTAGAGAGCTACCAGCCGACAGGAACAGGAGAGTCACCGCTTGCAGCTATTGATGAGTGGGTTAATACTACATGCCCATGCTGTGGTGCACCTGCAAAACGTGAGACAAACACCATGCCTCAGTGGGCAGGCTCTTCCTGGTATTTCCTCCGTTATGTAGATAATAAGAATAATAACGAACTTGTCTCCAAAGAGAAAGCAGACAAATATCTGCCTGTAGATATGTACATCGGCGGTGTAGAGCATGCTGTTCTTCACCTTCTGTACTCCAGATTCTACACCAAGTTCCTGTATGACATCGGAGTGATCGATTTCGATGAGCCATTTGTAAAACTGTTCAACCAGGGTATGATTACAGGTAAGAACGGAATCAAGATGAGTAAATCCAAAGGAAACGTTATTTCTCCGGATGATCTTGTAAATGATTATGGATGTGATTCCCTGCGTATGTACGAGCTGTTCGTGGGACCGCCGGAACTGGATGCTGAGTGGGATGACAGAGGTATCGACGGTGTATCCAGATTCCTGAAGCGTTTCTGGACACTGGCTCTTGACAGCATTGAGAAAGACATTCCTGCTACTAAGGAGATGGAGAAGACCCGTCATAAGATGGTATACGACATCACCAGCAGACTTGAGGCATTCAGCCTGAATACTGTAGTATCCGGATTCATGGAATACACAAACAAGCTGATCGCTATCGCAAAACAGAATGACGGTGCTGTTGATAAAGAGACGATCGAGACAGCTACCATCCTTCTTGCACCATTTGTTCCTCATATCGCAGAGGAGATATGGGAGAGACTTGGACATGAGGATTCCATCTTCCATGCACAGTGGCCAGCTCACGATGAGGAAATGATGAAAGACGATGAGATCGAAGTTCCGGTTCAGATCAACGGCAAGACAAAAGCTGTTATCAGCATTCCTGCTGAGATCTCCAAAGAGGATGCTATCGCAGAAGGCAAGAAAGCCATCGCAGATAAGATCACAGGAAATATCATTAAAGAGATCTACGTACCGAAGAAGATCATCAACATCGTAGTAAAGAAATAAAATTCTGAGGAAAGATTTTCAGCAGATTTATAAAGAAAGCACCCGGAGCGAAGTTGGAAGCTTTTTCCGACCATGCTCCGGGGCTTTTTTATGCTCGTTCTTTGTTTTCACAGAGAAATGTAGTATAATTTTATCGATAAACGTCTGCCTGCCTGTAAGCCAGATGCAGACAGTGAAAAACAGAGGGGAAGGAACATGGGGAGAGATTATAACAAAAGATTAAAAGAACATCTGTATTATTACAGTGCCAGGATCAGCCGTGATATGACCAATTTGATCAAATGGCTGGTTCTTGCTCTGATCACAGGAAGTATTGTAGGAGCGGCAAGTACGCTGTTTTCTTTTACGCTGAAAGCTGTGACCAGTTACCGGAAGGCTCATGAATGGATCTTTCTGCTGCTGCCGGTGTCTGGCCTTATCATTGTATTTCTGTATGAAAAACTGGGAAAAGAGGACGGCGGAACGAACCAGGTTCTTTCTACTGTGCGTTCCAGAGATGATGTGCCGATTCTTTCTGCGCCGCTTATTTTTATAACCACTGCGTTGACTCATCTTACAGGTGGTTCTGCAGGACGTGAGGGTGCGGCGATTCAGCTTGGGGGAAGCATTGCCAATCAGCTTGGAAGATGGATACATCTGGATGAGGAAGACCGCCATGTGATCGTGATGTGCGGAATGAGTGCGGCGTTTTCCGCTTTGTTTGGAACACCGATGGCTGCCGCTGTATTTGCCCTGGAAGTGGTCAGCGTCGGAGTGATGTATTACGCGGCGCTGATGCCCTGTATGATCGCATCTCTCATCGCTTCCGGGTTTGCGGCAGGAATGGGCGTTACCCCGGAGAGTTTTCATGTGACGGATATTCCGGTTCTGACGGTGGAAAATGGTCTGAAAATGGGTGTGGTTGCACTGGGATGTGCAATCGTAAGTATTGCGTTCTGCATTGCTTTAAACGGGGCTGCTGGACTGTACGGAAGATATTTTAAGAATCAGTATGTGCGGGTCGCAGTAGGAGCAGTTCTTGTGATCGCGGTTACTTTTATCCTGAGAACAGACGAGTATATGGGAGCAGGAGCGGAGCTTATTGAGAAAGCCGTGGAAGATGGACAGGCAGACAATTTTGCTTTCTTCTGGAAGATCGTTCTTACTGCACTGACCATGCGCGCAGGATTCCGTGGAGGCGAGATCGTACCGTCTTTCTGCATTGGAGCAACTTTTGGCTGCGTGATGGGGCATCTTCTCGGGATTTCTCCGTCTATCTGTGCAGCCTGCGGAATGGCAGCAGTTTTCTGCGGCGTGACTAACTGTCCGATCACATCGATTTTGATCGCATTTGAGATGTTTGGTTTCCGTGGAGTATCTTTTTATTTGATCGCAGTATCCATCAGTTATGCGGCATCAGGATATTATGGCCTTTATAAAGACCAGACCATTGTGTACTCTAAATATAAGGCTAAATACGTGAACAGGCACACCAGGTTTTGACCGAATCAGGGAAATCTCCCGCAAGGTTTGCGAAAAGCAATAAGCAGTTGTTCGGTGTAGAGCTACGTATTGAATGCGAATGTTTTTATTTATTTTATGAACCAAAGATGCTGCCAGAAACAGACAATTCTATAACAGACAATTCTGTGACTGGGAGGGATGACTCATTTTGAGCATACCCTCCCTGCTCTTTTTTATCAGAAGAAGCATATCAGAAAAGCACTTATCTAAAAATAAAAAATTTCCCTAAAATTAGATTGACAAACTGGAAAAAACTGATATACTAATGCCTAACACATATAACATACTAAAAAGATAGGAAAAGTATGAGAAGCTTACGAGGAGGACAGACATGAGAAAAAACAGGATTGGAATAGCAGCGATTTCCGTTTTGTTTGCAGCGATCATTGCCGGAGGACAGATAACGGCAGCCAGAACTGAAGCAGCGAATACAGAGAACGCAGTAACATATACCATCGGATATTTGCCTATCACACATGCACTTCCGGTTTTTGAGGAGAAGAAACTTCTGGAAGCAGAAAATGCAGGTGTTCAGATCAAATTGCAGAAATTCAGTTCCTGGTCAGATCTGACGGATGCACTCCATGCCGGAAAGATCGATGGGGCATCAGAACTGATCGAGCTTGCCATGAGCGCCAAGGCCAAAGGTGTAGATCTGAAAGCAGTAGCCCTCGGACATAGAGACGGAAATGTGATCGTTGTAAATAACGAGATCAAAGAACCTGGAGATATGAAGGGAAAAACATTTGCAATTCCTTCCACTCAGTCATCCCATTACATACTTCTTCAGGAAGAACTGAAAGAAGCAGGCCTTACACTGGATGATATCCAGATCACTCAGCTTTCCCCTGCGGAAATGCCTTCCTCTCTTGCAAGCGGTGCGATTGACGGCTACTGTGTGGCAGAACCTTTTGGAGCACAGGCAGTTACCCAGGGATTTGGAAATGTACTGTCACGTTCCGATGAACTCTGGGATGACTCTCTGTGCTGCGGACTGATATTCAGGACAGATGTTATTGAAAAAGATCCGGAGGCTTTCCAGAAACTGCTGGATAACTATTTTGAGGCAGGAGAAAAGCTGGATAAAGAAGAAGCAATTCAGATTGCAGAAGAATATCTGGGACAGGATGAAACAACACTGGAAACTTCACTTGACTGGATCAGCTACAAAGATCTTACGATTTCTGAATCTGCGTATGATACCTTATATGAAAAAATGATCCAGGATGAGGTAATGGAGAATCCTCCATCTTATGAAGAATTCGTATACACAGCAAAGGAGTGATAGAAAAATGAAGCAGATCAAACATGGAATCATAACATTTCTTGCAGTCGGAATCATCTGGCAGCTTCTGATTACGGTATTTCAGATCAATCCTGCACTTTTTCCATCACCGGCAGGAGTTGGAAAAGCATTTGTGGAACTGGTAACTGTGGGATTAAAGGGAAGTACGTCAGGTCTTCCGCTGATCTCCCATGTCAGCATCAGCCTGATCCGTTTCTTTATTGGTTACTTTGCGGCAGCAGTTGTTGGAATTGGAATCGGACTTCTGCTTGGCAGTTTTCCCATATTGTTTTCCTATGTAAATCCGTTATTTCAGCTTTTAAGACCAGTAGCACCGGTAGCGTGGATGCCTTTTATTGTACTTTGGTTTGGTATTGGTAATATTCCAGCGATCGTGATTATTTTTATTGCCGGCTTTTTTCCGATCGTTCTTTCTACAGCTTCCGCGATCCAGAACCTGGATCCGATCTATCATAAAGTGGCACAGAACTTCGGACTGAAAAAAGGAATCTATGTTATCAAGATCGCTCTTCCTGCTGCCCTGACCCAGATCATCACAAGTCTCCGCCTTGCACTTGGAACCTCCTGGATCTTTCTGGTTTCCGGCGAGATGGTCGGAGCCCAGTCTGGTCTTGGATTTCTTGTAATGGACAGTAAGAACTGTCTTCGCCCTGATGCGCTCCTGGCAGTAATTATCGTCATCGGAGTTATCGGACTGTTGCTCGACACCCTGATCCGCCTTATAGAAGGAGAAATCACATGCAGATAGAAGTAAAGAATTTATCCATCACATTTGAACAGAATGAAAAAGAGATGACAGCATTAAAAAATGTTTCGCTTGGAATTGAAAAAGGAGAGTTTGTCTGCCTTCTTGGACCGTCCGGCTGCGGTAAATCCACACTTTTAAATGCAATGGCCGGTTTCTTGAAACCAACAGAAGGAACCATTACCATTGATGGAAAAGAAGTCCAGAATCCATCCATCTCCTATGTAACTATCTTTCAGAATTATGGCCTGCTCCCCTGGCGTAATGTGGAGCGGAATGTGACACTTGGGCTGGAAACAAAAAAAGTTCCAAAAGAAGAGCAGAAAAAGATTGCGCAGAAATACATTGAGATGGTAGGATTAAAAGGAAATGAAAAGAAACGTCCAGGACAGCTCTCCGGTGGTATGCAGCAGAGAGTGGCAATTGCCCGTGCACTGGCAGTGAATCCTGAAATCCTGTTTATGGATGAGCCTTTTGGAGCACTGGATGCCATTACACGTATGAAGCTGCAGGATGATATTTTGAATATCTGCCGGACGACCCAGAAAACCATCGTATTTGTCACACATGATATTGAAGAGGCGATCTATCTTGCTGACAGAGTCGTGATACTGGATGCGAATCCCGGACAGATCAAGGCAGATCTTAAGATACCTCTTGGAAAATACAGAGATCGTACGAGTGAAGATTTTCTTGCGATCCGTGATAAGATCTTTGAAATTTTCCATATGAAGAAAGAAGATGCCATCGAATATTACATATAATAAACGAAGCAGAAAGGACAAGTTTGAAACAAACAAGTAGAAGACAGCCAAGAAATAAAGGGCATGGCGAAAAA
>CAVBVT010000129.1:0-7221 GCA_963598855.1 Eggerthellaceae bacterium | reverse complement strand
TGTTCATATGTCCTACCTCGGAGTTGCCCATCTGGCCATCCGGAAGACCTACTGCAAGTCCGCTTGCGTTACCTTTTACAAACGGATAATCTTTCATCAGTCCGTCCATAACCGGTGTCTTAGCCTCATATACAGCGTTTCCGTCATGTCTGTCATTCAGTCCATAACCATCAAGGATCATTAATACGGTTGGTTTTTTGCTCATAATTTTCCCCTTCTTATCTTTGATCGAAGATCTACCGTCCACATTTCGCCGGGATTTTTCCGCTTTTCTTGTGTCTGGCAGAATTCTTTTGTTTTCCATTTTATATAGTACCAAAACCCAGGAATTTTGCAACGTTTTCTTTGATAAAAATTTATCCTGGCGCAAATTCCCGAAAACCGGGCACACAAATTCCTGCGCTGATTTTTGCGGAAATTTTTTTAATTATCATATACACGGATCATGGATGAGATCTTTCTTACAGACGGGCTATTCTCCAGTTCTTCCTTAACCTTGAAGAAAGCTCCTTCGCTTACCAGTTTGGTGATCACAACGACCTCTGCTGTATCCGGTCTCTTGCTCGCTTTCTGCATGATCTGCGCAACACTTGCCTGATATTTTGCAAAATGCTCCAGGATCTCGGCAAGTACACCGCAACGGTCCTCTACCTGAAGGCGGAGGAAGTAGCGGTTATGGGTGTCTGCCATCTCTTTCACCGGAAGAGTCTTATAACAGGTGCATCCTACACGACCGCAGCAGTCTGCCTTCATATTGCGCACTACCTCAAATGCATCACCCACAACAGCACTTGCTGTAGGAAGCTCACCTGCACCACGTCCGTAGAACATGGTATCTCCAACTGCATCACCATGTACAAAAACAGCGTTGTAGGAATCATTTACAGAAGCAAGCGGATGTTCTGCCGGGATCAGCATTGGGCATACATAAGCCTCAATACCACCTTCCTGACAGCGTGCAACACCCAGAAGCTTGATCTCACAGCCCATTTCTTTGGCATAGCGGATATCTTTTGCTGTGATCTTGGTGATTCCTTCTATATGAACATTGTCGAGAGTGACTCTGGAATTAAAAGCAACAGAAGCAAGGATCGCAACTTTTCTTCCTGCATCGATACCTTCAATATCAGCAGTCGGATCTGCTTCTGCATAACCAAGCTCTGTTGCAAGAGCCAGCGCATCTGAAAATTCCATGCCCTCCTGGGACATCTTTGTGAGGATAAAGTTGGTGGTTCCGTTTACGATTCCCATAACTTCTGTCACATGGTTGGCCTCAAGGCTGTTCTTCAGCGGGCTGATGATCGGGATTCCGCCTGCCACTGCTGCCTCGAATAAAAAGTCTTTCTGCGCTTCCCCTGCTGTCTCCAGGATCTCTTTTCCATGAACTGCGATCAGATCCTTGTTCGCTGTTACCACATTCTTTCCTGCTTTCAGTGCAGAAAGGATGTATGTGCGTGCAGGCTCAATACCGCCGATCAGCTCGATCACGATATCAATAGAAGGATCTCCTGCGATATCATCCCAGTTTGTTGTAAGAATAGAAGGATCTTCTACTTTCTTAGCTGCTTTCTCAAGGTTGCGCACCAGGATCTTTGTGATCTTTACCTGGCATCCAAGCTTGGCTGTCATTTCCTGCTCCTGGTTCTTGATGACTTTATATACGCCTGTTCCTACTGTTCCCAGGCCAAGGAGGGCCGCATTTACGACTTTTTCGCTCATTTTCTGATGTCCCCTTTCATTTTTTTCCATTTTTTATCAGAGTTATCTCATATGTTATGGCAGAAAACGTTTTTTGTCAAGCTCTGGCAGCGGAAGAAGCTCCAGCCAGCTTGCAAAAAGTCCTGTGATCAGCTCCTGTACCATGGCTTTGGATTCCGGTTCCAGTTTATCCAGACGCCAGGCCATGGCAGCCAGGCTTTTTACCCCTCCGTCCAGGATCTGCTGGATCGTCTCTGCCCCGGTAGCCTCAAGCACGGAAAAAAGCTCCATGATCAGATGTGCTCTCTGCTCCTCATTCATGCCATCGATCCATTTATGAAGTCTCAGATCCATTGTCTCTGCTTTCCTTGTCAGACTTTCTTTCCTTATAAAAGAAGGCCCCATGATCTCCCAGGTAAAAGCATCGTGCTGCAGGATCCCTTTCTGCTTACTGTCTACGATCACCGGTTCTTTCTGGTGAGTAAGCAGCATACCGATCACGGATGCTTCCGGTATGATCCTTGTTACTTTTTTCAGGATCTTTTCCGTATCTCTTCCATGGAAAAATCTCTCCGGGAAGCCGGGTCCGTCATTATCATAAACAGCCAGGATCTTCTCCTGCACTTCTTCCTCACACTGCAGCGCAGCATACATAGCCAGATTTCCGCCTTTGGAATGGCCGCCGATACGCAGCATGGACTGGATATACCTGCCTTCTTTTTCCAGATATTCCAATGCACGCTTATGAGATGGAACGATCCCGTTGCTGAGATTGAAATCTTCCTTCCACCCGGTAATGGTATCGTCCGTGCCTCTGAAAGAAATATAGACAGTTCCGTCTGGCAGTTCTATTGTCACTGCTGCAAACTGCTGTGTCTCGCTTGACAGGATCTCATTGACAAAACCTCCTGCCCTGCATTTCCGATATCTGTTGGACTGGGTCATTTTTCTTAAGAGTTCTGGTATATTCTTCAGGAACGTGGTCTGTGCTTTAATTTTTTCCTCCTTTTTTTCTGCAAAAAAGTTCTCTGAAAGCTCCTCCAGATAAAGAGTATTTCCATCCTGTATCCCGCGGATACCATCCAGTTCAAGATAGGAAAAACATGCCAGTATCAGATTGTCTACTTCATTAAACGGTGCCTGTTCAAAGGTAAGATCTCCTCTCCAGTCCAGATAATCCAGAATATTTCCCATAAAACCCTCCATAGATCAATCTATTATCTGCTTCCCATGGTTACAGTTTTACTCTCTATTATCATACCACAAATCCGGATCATTCGCTCTGTTCATCCAGTTTTTTCCTGAGATATCGAATGTAATACAGGCATCCGCAGACAAAACCTGGCATCAGAACGGCCAGGCCTGCTGCTGATACAAGATAGATTATCTTTCCTTTTCCCCCCACTGGTGCTCCGGCCACAAAACAGTAAAACATAGTAGCTGAAAAATAGAGCGTGATTACCACGGAAAAAAGTCCTCTTAAAAATTTCTTCATTGTTTCTCCTTTCTATAGTGTCTCTATAAGGACACTGTTGTAATTCCAATTTTACATTCATAATAAATTTAATTCAAGGATGAATCGGACAGGATACACATATGATAAAATATGACAGATTTTGGGTGACTATGAAGGAACGCGGAATTTCCCAGTATGATCTCTATGAACATTATGAGGTTACACGTTCACTTCTGGACAGACTACGGAAAAATAAGAATATTGAGATTTTTACAATAGACAGGCTGTGCTCCATCCTTCACTGTAATATTGAAGATATTGTGGAACACGTTCCTGATCCTGGTGAAAATACTGAAAATACAGATGAGACCATGGAGAAAAGTATTTCTCCTGAAAATAAGAAAAACTCTCTCTGAAATTAATAGCACTATGATGATATTATGATCTGTGCCGGTTAGTTTCAGAGGGAATTTTTTGTTAAAATTTTTCGTTAAAAAGAAGGGAGCCGAAGCCCCCTTCTTTTTAATTGCTCTTAACAGATTTTATTTGTAGTTTACGATCTTTCCGAAATCTGGTTTCAGGGAAGCACCGCCTACAAGACCGCCATCGATGTCAGCCTGAGCGAATAAGTCAGGAGCTGTTGCGGCGTTTACAGATCCGCCGTACTGGATACGGATCTCTGCTGCTGTAGCGTCATCATAGATCTCAGCGATGCATTTACGGATGTCAGCGCAAACTTCCTGAGCCTGCTCTGTTGTAGCTGTCTTACCTGTTCCAATAGCCCAGATCGGCTCGTAAGCGATAACTGCTGTCTTAGCCTGATCAGCTGTAACACCCTGGAATCCAACCTTAACCTGCTGACGGATGAAGTCCATTGTTACGCCCTGCTCTCTCTGAGTAAGTGTCTCACCGCAGCACATGATCGGTGTGATACCATGCTCGAAAGCTTTGAGCATTTTTTTGTTAACGTCTTCGTTTGTCTCACCGAAGTACTCTCTTCTCTCGGAGTGTCCAAGTACTACATACTTAACGCCTGCATCTACGAGCATAGCTGGAGCGATCTCGCCTGTGTAAGCACCTTTCTCCTCGAAGTACATGTTCTCAGCACCAACCTGGATGTTAGAACCTTTAGCTGCCTCAACAACAGGGATGATGTCGATAGCCGGTACGCAGAATACTACGTCTACTTCGTCGTTAACAACAAGCGGTTTTAAAGTCTCAACGAGCTTTACAGCCTCACTTGGTGTCATGTTCATTTTCCAGTTTCCAGCAATAATTTTCTTTCTTGCCATTGTTTTATCTCCTTTTTGTGTTCTTTGAACACTTTATTTTTTATCAGTCTTTATCGTTAGCTGCTGCTACGCCTGGGAGTTCTTTGCCCTCAAGGAACTCAAGAGATGCACCGCCACCTGTGGAGATGTGTGTCATCTTGTCGCCATATCCGAGGATATTTACAGCTGCTGCGGAATCTCCGCCGCCGATGATTGTTGTTGCGTCTGTCTCAGCAAGAGCTTTGGCAACTGCCTCCGTACCATGTGCGAAGTTCGGCATCTCGAAGCATCCCATCGGTCCGTTCCATACAACTGTCTTAGCATCTTTAACAGCGTCTGCAAAGATCTTCTCTGTCTCTGTACCGATATCCATTCCTTCCCATCCGTCCGGAATCTCACCACGTTTAACGATCTGGATGTTGCAGTCGTTGGAGAAGTCATCACCAATTCTGTTATCTACAGGAAGAAGAAGTTTAACACCTTTCTCCTCTGCTTTCTTCATCATGTCAAGAGCATACTGAAGGTAGTCATCCTCGCAAAGAGATTTTCCGATGTGTCCACCCCTAGCTTTGGAGAATGTATAGGACATACCACCACCGATAATCAGTGTGTCTACCTTGTCAAGAAGGTTGTTGATTACAGAGATCTTGCTGGAAACCTTAGCACCGCCAAGGATTGCAACGAATGGTCTTTCCGGATTGTTTACAGCGTTTCCGAGGAAATCGATCTCTTTCTGCATCAGATATCCTACAACTGCTGTCTTAACATATTTGGTAACACCTACGTTGGAGCAGTGAGCTCTGTGAGCGGTTCCGAATGCATCGTTTACGAATACATCGCAAAGGGAAGCAAGGTCTTCGCTGAACTTATCTTCGTTCTTTGTCTCTTCTGCACGGTAACGTGTGTTCTCAAGAAGAACTACATCGCCATCTTTCATAGCCTCTACAGCTGCCTTAGCGTTCGGTCCTACTACCTCTGGATCTGCTGCAAATTTAACTTCCTGGCCAAGAAGCTCAGAAAGACGAACTGCTACAGGTGCAAGAGAAAGTTCCGGTTTCGGCTCTCCCTTCGGTTTACCAAGGTGGGAGCAAAGGATAACCTTTCCGCCGTCAGCGATCAGTTTCTTGATTGTAGGAAGGGCTGCTACAAGACGGTTCTCATCTGTGATCTTTCCATCCTGAAGCGGAACGTTGAAGTCGCATCTTACAAGTACTTTCTGTCCTTTTACATTGATATCATCAACACTTTTTTTGTTCAGCATTTCTATATCTCCTTAACATTTATTTCTGCCGGAAGCAGATCAACAAGGGCGAGCGGTATTGTTGTCCACTCTGTCAACAGTCATAACCTTCAGACGTTTTCTTGTTATAGTCTGTCGGTAAAAAAGGGCCCGGTCCTCTTCAGACCGGACCCTTTCTGAGTCTATTCTTCTACACTCGTTCGCTAAAATTAAGCGTTCAGAAGGCTTCCGAAGTGCTTGATTGTACGAACCATCTGGCTTGTGTAGGAGTTCTCGTTGTCATACCAGGAAACTACCTGAACCTCTGTTGTGCCGTTCTCAAGTGGAAGTACCATTGTCTGAGTAGCATCGAAGAGGGAACCATATCTCATACCAACGATATCGCTGGATACGATCTCGTCCTCGTTGTATCCGAAGGACTCGTTAGAAGCTGCTTTCATAGCTGCGTTGATCTGCTCAACAGTTACTGTTCCTTCAACTACTGCTGTAAGGATTGTTGTAGAACCTGTTGGGGTAGGAACACGCTGTGCAGAACCGATAAGTTTGCCGTTAAGCTCTGGGATAACAAGTCCGATAGCTTTAGCAGCACCTGTGCTGTTCGGAACGATGTTAACTGCTGCTGCACGGGATCTTCTCAGATCGCCTTTTCTCTGCGGTCCGTCAAGTGTCATCTGATCACCTGTGTAAGCGTGGATTGTGCACATGATACCAGATTTGATCGGTGCAAGATCGTTAAGAGCCTTAGCCATTGGTGCAAGGCAGTTTGTTGTACAGGAAGCTGCGGAGATGATCTTGTCCTCGTTTGTAAGACCCTGATGGTTTACGTTGTAAACGATTGTCTTAAGGTCGTTTCCAGCCGGAGCGGAAATAACTACGTGCTTAGCACCTGCATCGATATGAGCCTGAGCTTTGTCTTTGGATGTGTAGAAACCTGTGCACTCAAGAACTACGTCTACACCGATCTCTCCCCATGGAAGCTCTGCAGCGTTAGCCTTAGCATAGATTTTGATCTCTTTTCCGTCTACTGTGATGGAATCCTCGCCTGCTTTAACTGTATCAGCAAGAGCGTATCTTCCCTGTGTAGAATCATATTTTAATAAGTGAGCAAGCATTTTAGGAGATGTAAGGTCGTTGATTGCTACAACCTCGAATCCCTCTGCTCCAAACATCTGACGGAATGCAAGACGACCGATACGTCCAAAACCATTAATTGCAACTTTTACTGCCATGATAAATTCCTCCTATGAATTGAATGGTGATTTATATCGTTTCTTTGTTAAAGAAACATCAACCTGTCTCATATTGTACCTAATTCCAAACAAAAATTCAAGAGCTATTTATAAAAAACCACATTAAAATAAATATTAAGAAAATTTCCTAAAAATGTGCTATAATTCTGTGATAGAAAGTTCTGTCCTGTTATTTACCAGAACGGATATCTGTAATCCCGCCCGGGACTTAACTTATCCGACTGCATAACAGGCAGATGCAATCATTGTTACAGAATATAAAGGCTTGAATATGGAGGTACAAAATGGACCAGAAAATCTTATGGG
>CAVBVT010000128.1:0-7456 GCA_963598855.1 Eggerthellaceae bacterium | reverse complement strand
ATCTTCTGGATTCCAAGACTGGCGTTCTTTACACCGGATGGTGGCAGAATAAGGTAGGAAAGAAGCGGTATTTTTCCAAAAAAGACGGTTCCATGCTAAAAGGCGGGGTGAAGGCAAGCAAGGGCTATCGGTATTTCAATCAGTCCGATGGATATATGTATGTAGGGCTTGTAATGCACAAGGAACAGCTCTATTATTTTGATCCAAAAACGGGATATCGTTTTAGCAATGGATTCAAAACTGTAAACGGAAAGACTTATTATTTCAAAAAAGCCTGGGCACAGAAGGGCTGGATTACAGTGAATAACAAGACATACTATTTTGGCAGTGCCTATACAATGTATAAGAATACAACAGTAAGCATATCCGGAAAGAGATACACGTTTAATTCCCAGGGTGAAGCTTCACGTGCTGCAGATAAATGGAATAAGCTTCTTGAAAAATACGAACCCAGTTCATCTGTAAATCAGCTGGTATTTGTCCAGTATGAAGGCGGCACAAAAGCGCAGGTGATCCTTTATAATAAAGTTAACGGCAAATTCAAGCAGGCATTGAAATGTCAGGGGTATGTAGGACGTAACGGGATTGATAAAGTGCGGGAAGGCGATGCCAAAACGCCGACAGGAACATTCGGTTTTACCAAAGCATTTGGAATCAAGAATAATCCTGGCAGCAGGATCACGTACACGAAGCTGAATGAAAATCTGTACTGGTGCGGAGATAAAACCTGGTACAATCAGCTGATCGACATTCGAAAAAAGAAACATTACTGCACTGGGGAACATCTGATCGATTATGTGCCTCATTACAATTATGCACTGGCACTGGATTACAACAAACAGGGAATCTACAAAAAAGGTTCTGCGATCTTTCTTCACTGTACTGGTTCCAATCCATATACCGGCGGCTGCATTGCAGTAAGCGAGAAAAATATGATCAAGATCATGCAGACAGTGGACAAAAATGCGAAGATCTGTATTTACAAAAAGTAAAAAAGATGTTGTCTGGCAGTTTTTTATATCTGTCAGACAGCATCTTTTTTGCATGAGTTTTGGTCAACTCAGCATGGCAATGGATTTACCTGTGGTACAGATTTAGTACTGCTGGCCGCCCTGGGAACCGCTGGACATCTGACGCTCCTGCGCTTCGATCATCTTTTTGACCATATATCCGCCTACGGATCCGTTCTGTTTGGAAGTCAGGTTTCCGTTGTATCCGTCTGTAAGCGGAACACCCAGCTCGTTTGCTACCTCATATTTGAAACGGTCAAGTGCGCCCTTTGCTTCTGGTACAACTGCTTTGTTAGAAGAAGTGTTACTTGGCATAATTCATTTCCTCCTTGGTTGTTGTTTGTTTTGATGTTACATTGCTAGTATATGAAATCCGGGAAATAATACACTGGCAGTTAAAGGAAATTAAAATTATAAAAAATCGAATGTATGGTTGCTTTTTTGCAGAAATAGTAGTTATAATAATTCCTGCACAACATATAATATCTGTCGGATAAAAAAACAAGGGGGTTCCTGTGAAAAAGAAACGTTATCCTGTATACAGACGAAAATATAAACGGAAAAAGCAGCCCATGAAAAAGGTATTTACAGCTATTATCCTATGCATTGTACTTGCAGTATGTAATGGCTGGGTGCCGCCGCGGAACCTGGAAGAAGTAAAAGACCAGAGCCGGATCTTCGGACAGGTGTTTCTTACATATATAGAAGAAAATGCGGAAATCCTCTGGGAAGATGCTTCGGAATCCGTTTCTGATGCAGTAACAGGATTGCTGGGACAAGCCCAGTCAGAGATGAAAACACAGTCAGGATCCGTCTCTCTGGATCAGCTGCCGGAATATAGCGGCAGCCCATATGTAGAAATTGATGGAAATGTTCCTTCTTTTTCTGAAGAAAAGAAAAACGGACCTGCATATGAATTCTACAGCGAACTGGATTCCCTGGGACGCTGCGGTTATGCAGAATCCAAGATCACACCAGAACTGATGCCGACAGAAGAGCGGGGAGCCATCGGAATGGTGAAGCCTACAGGATGGCACACTGTAAAATATGATAATGTAGATGGAAGGTATCTGTATAATCGCTGTCATCTTATTGGATATCAGCTTACCGGTGAGAATGCAAATAAGAAAAATCTTATTACAGGAACCAGATATCTTAATGTTACCGGAATGCTGCCTTTTGAAAATGAGGTGGCAGATTATGTACACAGTACCGGAAATCCATGTATGTACCGCGTAACGCCTGTTTTTTATGGAGATGATCTGGTAGCCAGAGGCGTGGAGATGGAAGCCGAATCTGTAAAAGACCAGAAGATATCTTTTCATGTCTTTGTATACAACGTACAGCCCGGAATTGGCATTGATTACAGTACCGGAAACAGCTGGGAAGAATAGGATGTTACTGTTCGCTTCGTGACCAGCAATAATAAAATATTAATTTTTCATGAATTTGTATGAATTAAATTGCACTTTTTTGGGCGATATGCTAGAATCAGTTACAGAGTTATAGTATTTTACCGATATATGCGGAGAGAAAAGCATATAACCCGAGGGCAGAATGGAGAGGTGAACTATGAATTTAGGAATTATTGCGCATAACAGTAAAAAAGTTCTGATTGAAGACTTCTGTATTGCATACAAGAATATCCTTGCCAAGCACGAAGTATATGCAACCGGAACTACAGGAAGAAGGATCGAGGAGGCCACCAGCCTTCACGTTCATAAATTCCTTGCCGGAAGTATCGGCGGAGACAAGCAGTTTATGGAGATGGTAGAGAGACAGGATCTGGATATGGTCATCCTGTTTTATAATCCGGTGATGATGGATCCGGCTGAACCGGACATTATGAGCATTGTCAAGCGCTGCGACCAGTATAATATTCCGGTTGCCACAAATATTGCAACTGCGGAGCTTCTGATTCTTGGACTGGCCCGCGGTGATCTGGATTGGAGATTAAATCTGAAATGAGAGTAATAGCAGGAAAAGCACGTAGATTAAACTTAAAGACAATTCCCGGAAATGATACAAGACCTACAACAGACCGTATTAAGGAAACTCTATTTAACATTCTCCAGCCTGAAATACCGGGCTGCAGGTTTCTGGATCTGTTTTCCGGAAGCGGAGCGATTGGTATCGAAGCACTGAGCCGAGGGGCCGATTACGCAGTGTTTGTAGAGAAGAATCCCAAGGCATGTGCCTGCATCCGCGAAAATCTTTCATTTACAAAACTTGCAGAAGGTGGTAAACTGCTGAACATGGATGTACTGCAGGCCCTGCGCTCACTGGAGGGCGGAGAACCTTTTGACTGTATTTTTATGGATGCACCTTACGAACAGCATCTGGAACAGCCGGTTCTGGAATATCTGGCAGACAGTACACTGGCAGATGAGAACACGCTCATTGTTATAGAAGAGGATCTTCACACCGATTTCTCCTATGCGGAGGAACTTGGCTATCATCTGATCCGCTCCAAGGAATATAAGACAAATAAGCATGTGTTCTTAAAAAAATGAAAGAGAGACAGACATATGATAACAGCAGTATACCCGGGAAGCTTTGACCCGGCAACTTATGGACATCTTGACGTTATCAGACGGGCAAGCGTTTCTTTTGACCGGGTTATCGTAGGAGTTTTAAATAATTCTGCAAAAACTCCGTTGTTTTCTGTGGAAGAACGTGTTAAGATACTAGCAAAGGCGACAAAAGATATCCCGAATGTGGAGGTGAAAGCATTCGAAGGTCTGTCAGTGAACTTTGCCAGGGAGAACCATGCCCAGGTGATCGTTCGCGGACTTCGTGCTGTCACGGATTTTGAATACGAGCTTCAGATGGCGCAGACCAACCGTGTTCTTGCGCCGGATGTGGATACTGTTTTTCTCACGACAAGTCTGGAATATGCATACTTAAGCTCCACGATCATGAAGGAAGTTGCAAATTTCGGAGGAGATCTGAGCAAGTTTGCTCCCCGTGAGATCACAGAAGCAGTTGAAGAAAAATTGAAAAAAAGAGAAACAGAGAAATAAGGAGAGTGTATTATGAGCAGCAGAATTGAACAGATTATTCAGGAGATTGAAGAGTATGTGGACAGCTGTAAATTCCAGCCTCTTTCTACTACCAAGATCGTAGTAAACAAGGAAGAGATCGAGGAGCTTTTACGTGAACTGCGTCTGAAAACTCCGGATGAGATTAAAAGATATCAGAAGATCATCAGCAACAAGGATGCAATCCTTGAGGATGCACAGTCCAAGGCTGACAGCCTGATCGCAGATGCACAGACTAAGGCTCAGGAGCTGGTAACACAGCATGAGATCATGCAGAAGGCATACGCACAGGCTAATGAGACAATCAATGCTGCCAACAAGCAGGCACAGGAGATTCTGGATTCTGCAACACAGGATGCCAACAGCATTCGTCTCAGCGCGATCACATATACAGATGACATGATGGCTAATATCGGTTCTGTACTGAATCAGACACTGGAAGACGCAGGCGGTAAATATAAGGCATTTATCGATGCTCTGCAGAGCTGTCTTGAGGTTGTCAATCACAACCGTCAGGAGCTTGCACCGCAGACAGCACAGGCAGCTGCAATTTCCAATACTATTCAGGATGATGACAGCACTTCCATTACAAAAGAAGATGAAGAGCTGTTAGACGATATCGGAGAGAATTAAGAGCAGAAGGAGTACTGTAGCGTTCAGACACTTGGAAGTGATATAGGGAATCAGGGATAGTTTGTTTTCTAGTACGCTTTTTGTCTGAAACATGACGCAGAACCCGCCGAAGGCAGTCAGTATCATGGAAACATAATATTTCATTTTCCATGAGAAATCAGCTGAGGCAACCTTATGCAGCCCTGTTGTCAGCTCAATAGGAGCTGTGAGCAGAGTTCCTGTCAGCGGGCTGAAGGGCCAGTAGTAACTGATGCAGGCAAAGATCAGTGAAAACATCAGAATATAGCCCCCGAGACGTGTAATGGTTTCGAATCCGTTCATAATCGAGACATCCAGGATGACTCCTGCGGAGTCCTGTCCGGATGTCTCTTTTTTTCCTCTAATAGGTTTGATAGGGCTAACTGTACATCCACGGTATACAAGAAACCGAAAGAAAAGCATACAGACAATGTCTGCGCTTAGGAGCAGGATAAGGATACGAACAGAACTGATCCTGTTTTCAAGGCAGTCTCCTGCCATATATGACAGGATAAATGAGGGGCTTGCATTGCAGGAAAAAGAGAGCAGATATTCCCCCTCCCTGCGGGAGATCTGCTGATCTATGTAGAGGTCGTGGGCAAGTTTGGCTCCCATGGGATAGCCGCAGAGAAGTCCGAGGATCAGGACATAAGTTCCTGCGGGGGAGAGCCCCAGGAGTTTTTTTGCCAGAGGTGCAGCTGGATTTAGTAATTTTCGGATATTTCCGGTTTTCAGTAAAATTCCGGTAAGGATCAGAAAAGGCAGAAGCGTTGGAAACATCACATTCAGCCATAATGTCAGCCCGTCTCTTGCTGCCAGGAGAGATTCCGCCGGATGAAGCAGCAGAAAAAGCAGAAGGCAGAGGCAGAAAAAAAGAATTATTTTTTGTTTCATGAAATCCTGACCTTGCTTTTTTTACAGTATATGATTATTATAAAGTGTAAATGAATTTATGAAGTAAAAGGAGGCAGATATTTATGCCAGTATTAGAAAATTGCGAACCAAAGAGAGTTTTTCATTATTTTGAGGAAATCTGCAAAATCCCTCATGGTTCCAGAAATACGAAACAGATCAGTGATTACCTTGTGAAATTTGCAGAAGATCACGGATTCAAATATGTGCAGGATGAACTGAACAACGTAGTGATCTATAAGCCAGGTACACCAGGATATGAGAATTCTCCTACAGTGATCATTCAGGGACACATGGATATGGTATGTGAGAAACGCCCGGATGTAGATCATGATTTTATGAAAGATGGTCTGAATATTTCTGTAAAAGATGGTTATGTAACAGCCAACGGAACTACACTTGGCGGTGATGACGGTATTGCAGTTGCATATGGACTTGCTCTTCTTGACAGCACAGATATTCCGCATCCTCCGCTTGAAGTGCTTCTCACTGTTGATGAGGAGATCGGACTTCTTGGTGCAGTGGGACTTGACTGCAGTGTTCTGAAAGGAAGAAGATTTATTAACCTTGATTCCGAGGCAGAAGGAAGCCTGTGGATCAGCTGTGCAGGCGGCCTTTCCGGTGTCAGCCATATCCCGGTTCAGCGTGTGGAAGGCGAAGGAGATAAAGTCCAGGTAAAAGTCTGCGGACTGATGGGCGGACATTCCGGAGCAGAGATCGATAAAAACAGAGCCAACGCCAATAAACTGATGGGACGTTTTCTCTATGGCCTTAAGAAAAAAGCAGATTACGTACTCATTTCTCTTGAGGGCGGGCAGAAAGACAATGCCATCACAAGAGAATGTACAGCTGAATTTCTCACAGATGCAGCAGAAGAAGTAAAAGCTTACGCAAAAGAACTCCAGGTTCAGATCCGTGAAGAGTATGCTGGTTCCGATGAGAACATTGCTATTGAAGTAACAGAGGAAGGGGAAACCAGTGCACAGGTTCTTCATCCGACAAGCCAGGAGAAGATCGTATTTTATCTTCAGAATGTGCCGTTCGGAATCCAGAAGATGAGCGGAACAATTGCCGGATTGGTTGAAACTTCCAGCAATATCGGAATCCTCCGTCTTGATGAAGGCGAGCTTTTTGCAAGCTCCAGCGTAAGAAGTTCTGTAGATGCGGCATGCGGTGCGCTGTCTGATAAGATCGAGTATCTTACAGAATTTCTTGGCGGTGAGTATGAAGTACAGGGCGCATATCCTGCATGGGAGTACCGCAAGGAGTCTCCGTTAAGAGATAAGATGGTAGAGATTTTTGAGGAGATGTACGGACATAAACCGGAGGTAGTTGCAATCCACGCCGGTCTTGAGTGCGGACTCTTCTACAAGAAGATGGAAGGTCTTGACTGCGTATCTCTTGGACCGGATATGAAGGATATCCATACATCTGAGGAAGTTTTAAGCATTGCTTCTACAGAGAGAGTATGGAATTATCTCCTGAAAGTTCTTGAGAATCTGAAAGACTGATAAGAACCGGAAACGGAAGGAATACAGGATACCCCGGGGCGGGCAGCAGCTTTTCCCTGGGGTATTTTTATGCACCCGTGAGTGCATATTTTTGGAAGTTATGGATCTTTTCGAAAAAAATATTCATAAACAGGGAATCCCTGCATATATATAGATTTGTGGATGCATCACACAAACAGAGAATTCTTCTATAATTTTTTAATAAAAAATTTATAAAGAATCCCTATTTTTTCGAAACATATGTTATAATAAAAAATGTATGCCGCTGTCGCAAGGGACTAGTACAGCGAAAATTAAGTATCTGCTATATTGACGCAGGATGATTTTCTCA
>CAVBVT010000127.1:0-7505 GCA_963598855.1 Eggerthellaceae bacterium | reverse complement strand
TTTAAAACAGCTCATTCGTCAGCAAGTCTACCATTTATAAAGTTGTAAACTGGTAGATTTATAGTAAAAAATAAGAATAACAGCGTGGCCCTTTGATAAGGAATCTCCACGCTGTTATTTATTATAATTTAACCATTTCCCCTCTTTTTTCACTTACGAATTTTTCAGTGCCTGATCCAGATCTTTGATAATATCATCCACGTTTTCAATACCAATGGAAAGACGGATCATTCCAGGGGAAACTCCTGCCTCAACCAGCTGTTCATCGTTCATCTGGCGATGTGTATGGCTGGCCGGATGAAGGACCATGGTGATGGAAGCAGCAACGTGTGTGGCGATGGTAGCAAGTTTCAGGCTGTCCATAAAACGGACTGCCGCATCACGGCCGCCGGTCAGCTCAAAGGAGATAACGCCGCAGGTACGGCCATCCTTCATATATTTCTGAGCCAGTGCATGATATTTATCACCCGGAAGTCCGGCATAATTTACATGAGAAACTTTTTCGTGTGCATTCAGGTATTCTGCGATCTTCTGGGCATTGGAGCAGTGACGTTCCATACGGAGCGGAAGTGTCTCCAGTCCAAGATTCAGGAGAAAACAGTTCATTGGAGACGGAATAGAACCCAGATCACGCATCAGCTGGGAAGTAGCTTTGGTGATATAGGCTTTTTTGCCAAACTGTTTGGTGTAGATCACGCCGTGGTAGGATTCATCCGGCTCTGTCAGGCCATGGTATTTATGTCCGTAAGCATCCCAGTCAAAGTTTCCGCTGTCAACAATGGCGCCGCCAACCTGAACAGCATGTCCGTCCATATATTTGGTAGTGGAATGAGTAACGATATCTGCACCCCACTCGAACGGGCGGCAGTTTACCGGTGTGGCAAAAGTGTTATCTACAATAAGAGGTACGCCGTTCTGATGTGCAACGCGTGCAAATTTCTCAATATCAAGAACAACAAGAGCCGGGTTGGCAATAGTCTCTGCAAAAAGAACCTTTGTATTCGGCTTAAATGTAGCTGCGATCTCTTCCTCGCTGGCATCCGTATCAACGAATGTGCAGTCAATTCCCAGCTTCTTAAAAGTAACAGCAAGAAGATTGAACGTTCCGCCGTAAATGGTAGAAGCAGCAACAACATGGTCACCTGCTTCACAGATGTTAAATACTGCGTAGAAGTTAGCCGCCTGTCCGGAAGAAGTCAGGATCGCGGCAACACCGCCTTCCAGATCGGCAATCTTCGCAGCAACTGCATCATTGGTAGGGTTCTGGAGACGGGTGTAGAAATATCCGTCAGCTTTCAGGTCAAATAACTGTCCCATCTCGTCGGTTGTATCATACTTATAGGTAGTGCTCTGGTAAACAGGAAGTGCACACGGCTCGCCTTTGGAAGGAGTATAGCCGGAATGGATACATTTGGTCTCTAAATTATAATCGCTCATAGGGGTAATTCCTTTCTGATACATCTCATTTCCGTAGAAAATGAAATGTTCTTGTTCAACTTTTATAAATCTATCTTCGATTATAACTCTTTATGTGTGAAAATACAACAATATTCTCCATAAACTATACTAGAGTATAAGGGGAATGAAAGAAACGCGTTCTGGTGCACACAATAAAATGTTATAAAATTAACACAAAAAATAGAACAGAATAGAGTTCGCTGTTCGTCGGATAATCTAAAAAACATCTCAAAACCCCTTTAAAATCAATAAAAACTTGTGAATAAACTAACAAATTGTGAAAACGCATAAAAATGAATCTGAAAATTTGTATAAAAAGGATATTGCGTTCACGCGCACAAAATGATAATATAGCATCATCAAGAACAGCACAGAAACAAAAAACAAAAAACAAACAAAGAAAATAATAAAACGAACGGAGGAATTTGAAATGTTAAGAGTTGGAGTTATCGGATGCGGCGGAATGGGAAGAGATCACATCAGAAGACTGACAGAGAAAATTCAGGGAGCAGAAGTAGTAGCTGTCTCAGATGTATTTGAGGAAAGTGCAAAGAAAGCAGCTGAGATCTGCGGAGCAAAAGTTTACACAGACAGCAAAGAACTGATCAACGCAGAGAAAGTAGATGCAGTATTTATCGTATCTCCGGGCTTTGCACATGTAGATTCCCTTCTTCAGGCCATCGAAGCCGGAAAGAGAATTTTCTGTGAGAAACCATTATGTACCACTGCTGAGGATTGCCTGAAAGTAGTGAAAGCAGAGGAAGCATCCGGCAAACATCTCATCCAGCTTGGATTTATGAGACGTTATGACAAAGGATATCAGCAGATCAAGGAAGCACTTGCAACTGGTGAGTACGGCGAGCCGCTGATCCTTCACTGCACACACAGAAATCCGGAAGTAGGAACCAATTACAATACTCCGATGGCTGTGCACGATACCGCAATCCATGAGATCGACGTTCTCCACTGGCTTGTAGATGACGAGTACGAATCTGCACAGGTCGTAATGCCAAGAGTAACAAAATATTCTCACTCTGAGCTGAAAGATCCGCAGATCATGATGCTTCGCACCAAAAAAGGTGTGTGTATTGATGTGGAAGTATTTGTAAACTGCAAGTTCGGATATGACATCAACTGTGAAGTTGTTTGTGAGGATGGTGCACTGAAGATGGCACAGCCGGCTTATCCGTCCATTCGTAAAAATGCAGCCGTATCCAGTGCCATTGACACAGACTGCTTCGTAAGATTTAAAGATGCTTACGATAAAGAGGTTCAGGACTGGGTTGACAATGCAGAGGCAGGCGTGATCACAGGACCGAACGCATGGGACGGATACCTTGCAGCGATCACAGCAGACGCACTTGTAAAAGCACAGGAAACAGGACAGATCGAGAAGATCGTTACAGCTGTTGAGAAACCAGAATTCTATAAATAAATATATTATAAACAAGTAAACCCCACCTTTTAATCGAATTAAGTGAGCTCCCATGCAGGGGTATATAAAGCGATAAGCAGAGAATGCGAGTACTTTATCCGCTTGATTCAATAAATTTTACAGAACTCCACCTCATCAAGTGTGAGTTATCATACCAGCTTATTGCTGCAGGCTTCCCCAATGAGCCTGCGGCGGCATTCACCGGCAGAGTCCGATTCCAATCCGTTTATATCGAAAATGCATTGGAAAATCTGCCGGTGAGAGTAACCAGTAAAATCTGGCTGAAAAGAAACATCTGTATGCTGGCAGATTAAAAATACGTACAACAAAAATACAAAATAACAGAAACAAAAAGTAACAAAAATATAAAAAAGAAAATAAGAATCGGAGAAGTCTGCATAAACCAACAGAAACAGGGGCGGTTCCCCTGTATATAAAAAACAGGACATAGGGATACAGACAGAGCACACCGGTTCCGGACATATGGAGGGTATCGAAGATGAAATTAGGATTTAATGAAGCAACTGCACTGGAATGCAAAGGACAGTCTCTCATGGCAGATCTGGAAATGTGTGAAAAATATGGTTTTGATTACATTGAGATCCGTTTTGACTGTGTAAAAGACTATCTCAAAGAGCATACACTGGAAGAGCTTGCAGACTGGTTTAAGAACCATCACCTGAAACCATGGGCATACAACACCCTGATCTTCTTTAACCAGAGAGACGAGGCCGGGGAAAAAGAGATCGACGAAGAAGTTGATTTTATCCTGAAGGTTTCCAAAGCGATCGGAATGAAAATGCTGATCACAGTTCCAAGTTTTGATGTAAAAGACAAATCTGTCAACGAGATCAAAGAAGAAGCAGTTGCACGACTTCGCTACCTTTCTGACAAAGTTGGCTCTGATATGAAGATCTCCCTGGAGTTCTGCGGTGCACCGAACTGCTCCATCAATCAGTTTGGAACAGCTTACGATGTAGTAAAAGCAGTTGACAGAGATAATGTAGGCGTTACTGTGGACACTTTCCATTTCCATGAGATGTGTTCACGTCTGGAAGACTTAAAAGCAGCAGACGGCAAGAAGATTTTTGCATACCACTTAAATGACTGTGAGGATCTTCCTCTTGGTTCCTGCGGAGATGACAAGAGACTGTGGCCAGGTGAAGGAGTTGTAGATCATGCAGGGATTGCGGCTGCACTGAAGGAGATCGGCTTTGACGGTGTTTGCACCATCGAAGAGTTCCGTCCGGAGTACTATGCAATGAGCCACGAGGACAACGTGAAAAAAGCAGCAGAAGTTACCAGAGATTTTGTACAGAAATATTTCGGATAATTCATTCAGAAAGGTCCGACCTTAAACCGATAGGAGGTAGATACTATGGCTGGTAAGGGAATCCCCGAATTGTTGAATTATAAGCAGAAGGGTAAAGACTTGAATGAATTCATCAAGGTTCCGGTATCTGAGAAACTTGCATACTGTTTTGGAGACCCGGCGCTGACTTTGATGTACACGATGACAACGACTTTGCTGATCTATTTCTACACCAATGTTGTTGGAATTTCAGCAGGAGCTGTTGGAATGATCATGCTGGTGTCACGAGTGTTTGATGGATTTTCCGACGTGCTGATGGGAACCATCGTTGACCGGACCCATTCCAAATATGGAAAAGCCAGGATCTGGATCTTAAGGCTGGCTGTTCCCTATGCGTTGGCAGCAGTGCTTCTGTTCACCATGCCGCCCCTTGGAAACATGGGAAAGATCATTTATGCTTTTGTTACTTATAACATTATGAACACGGTTGTATACACTGCTATCAGTCAGCCATTCCATGCACTGGGCTCTCTGATGAGCCGTGACCGCCGTGAGCGTGATGTGATCTGCAACATCCGTATGGTGCTGTCCATCACAGCAAGTATGATTATCACTGCGTTCACGCTGCCGCTGATCAACATTGTGGCAGATGTAACAGGAAACCAGCAAATGGCCTGGATCCTGGTGACAGCAGGCTATGCGATCATTTCCGTGGGCGTGCTTATCAACACTTATATGGTCTGTACGGAACGTGTTTCAGCAGCAAAGCAGGAAAAAGAAGATATTCCTTTCGGGGAGGCTTTTAAGGCAACTGTTACCAACCGGTATTTCCTCATTGCCCTTGGACTGATGATCTTTTATACCGCATATCAGATCATCATTGGAACGGATCTTACTTATTACTGCCAGTATGTACTTGGAAATGTAGATCTTGTGATGCCTCTTTCCGCAGCGGAGAAGCTGGCAACAGTGGCAGGAATTGCCCTTCTGCCAAAAGTACTGCCCCGCTATGGAAAAAGAAATCTCATCTGTGCAGGATGTATCCTGGGTGTTGCAGGACAGCTTCTGTTCCTTATGAACATTACAAGCGTTTCTCTTGGCGTTGTCACCTGTATTATGAGGGGAATCGGAATCGCACCGTTCTATGGCGTACAGTATTCTCTTCCAAGTGATGCCATTGAGTATGGCCAGTGGAAAACAGGCAAGCGTGTAGAAGGACTGATGTTCTCATCTATGAGCATGGGTCAGAAAGCTGGATCAGGATTGACATCTGCGATCATGGGTGGAATTCTTTCAGCAGCTTATTTTGATGGAACAAAGGCAACTGCAGCAGAGCAGTCTGCAGAGGCGATCCGAGTGATCAAAGGTTTTTATCTGTATGTTCCGGTAGCAATCTGGGTAGTGATGTTTGTGATCGCAGCATGCTATCAGCTGGACAAAGTCTATGACAAAATGATGCGTGAACTGATCCAGAGAGAATCCGGAGAGGAAGGCGTCTCTGTGCAGGGCGAGATCCAGTCCATGCCGGTACCGGTATCTTCAGGAAACAAGATCAACGTTGCCATCGGAAGACTGTACGGTAGCAGTGGAAGAAAGATTGCAGAAAATGTTGCAAAAGAACTGGAGTGCAGAGTTTATGACCGTCAGATTATCTGTTTGATGGCAGAAAAATTCGGCATGGAAAAAGCAGATCTGGAGAGCGTAAAACAGTATCTGGATTCCTACAATTATGAAGATTCGGAGCTTACTTTTTCCCCGTATGGACATTCCTCAGCAGGCGCAGCCGCTGATTATACAGGCGCACAGATGTTTGAAGTGCAGAGCCGGATCATCCGTGAACTTTCTAAGCGCAGACCAGGTGTATTCCTGGGAAGATGTGCCAATTATGTACTTCGGGGCGAACCTCATACATACAGCTTTTTCGTATATGCAGATGACGATTACCGGGAAAAAGAAGGCCAGGAATATTATAAAGGCCAGTCTCTTGAAGAGCTGAAAAAACGTGACCAGATCCGAAACGAGTACTATGAGAAATTCACAGGAATCAGAAGAGATGACCCGCACTATTATGATATGGTGATCAATGTTTCGAAAACAGGAGCAGAGGGCGCAGCAGGACTGATCCTGGATTATATCCGGAATAAAGAAAATGAAAAAGGGGGAAATGAATCATGAAGATCGCATTTGATGTAGATGTTCTGGCGAAACAGATGGATATCAACCGTATGGTCCATCAGGTTGCAGACTGGGGGTACAAATATATTGAACAGTCCCCTCATCCAAGGATCAATCCGTTCTATAAACATCCGCTGTTTTCAAAAGAATGTGAGCAGGAATACAGACAGGCTCTTAAAGAGACCGGAGTGGAGATTTCCTCCTTTATCGTTGTTTACCGCTGGTCAGGTCCTACAGAGGAGCAGAGACAGTTCGCAGTTGCCAACTGGAAAAGAATGATCCAGATCGCAGGAGATATGGGTGTAAAAGTTATCAATACAGAGCTCTCTGGCGATCCGAACCAGCAGGAGATCTGCAATGGCATGTGGTTTAAATCCATGGAAGAACTGCTTCCACTGATCGAGCGTGAGGGCATCCGTGTGGAGATCCAGTCTCATCCATATGATTTCTGCGAGCTGAATAATGAGACCTGTGATATGGTAAAATCTTTCCGCTCCCCGAATCTTGGATATGTATATTCTTCACCCCATGGATTCTTCTACGATGAAGGAAAAGGGGATGTGCATTCCATGCTGAAATATGCAGGAGACGAGCTGACACATGTGCTCTTTGCGGATACTTTTAACCAGACTATGGACTGCCGGTATATCTTAAATCCGCCGTGGCTTAATGGTCGTGGAAAAGCAGACGTGACCGTACATCAGCATCTGGCCATGGGCGAAGGAGATGTGGATTTTGGCGGAATTTTTGAGACATTGAGAGAAATGGATTTCGCCAATAAGCAGCTGAAACCGGATGCACCGAAAGCCGGCGGTGATAACATTGCCTGCGTTTCCATGTTTGGTTTCCCGGAAAAGATGGATAAACAGGCACCGGAAGCAAGAGAGAGGATTGAAAGAGAGCTGCTGGGCAAATAATAAATGCGTGCAGGAACATGGTTTTCAGGATGGAAGTTTCATTCTGGAAACCGTGTTTTTTGATGCTTTTCTTTACAAAAACTTTACATATATCAAACAACTGTCTTGTCACATGTAAAGGACTGTGGTATTATGTGTAAGATGTTTTGAACGCAGATAAGCATTCCCCCGCTTCAAGTGCATGGAGCACTAAGCGGTGGGTAAGGGG
>CAVBVT010000126.1:0-7552 GCA_963598855.1 Eggerthellaceae bacterium | reverse complement strand
CACGTACGGTTTGATGAGGGGAAAGAGGGCAAAAGCCCTCTGACCTACTCTACAAAGTGTATCGAGTGTTGGATTAAGGGCGTCTGTAACGGTTAAAGCAGGAATAGATTTCCTGAATACGTGGCATGGCATAACCACATGGAATGTAACTTCCTTCGGAGAAGAATGCCAGGCCTTGTTTATGGAGCTGTGCATCCAGATAGGCAACGATCTCCGGCAAAGTACGTTTTCCGTCTGTGAGGTGCTCAACAGCATATTTCAGAAGCAGTGCCAGGGAAGCAGTCTGCTCGGAATCTGTGAGCTGCTCGATATAGCGGAGGTCAACTTCTGTTTTTCCAAGGGAGAAGCCATCTTTTCCATGAATTTTTGTTTTCAGGCGTTCCGGATGTCCGGGGCGGCCGTGACGGGACGAGGCAGTTTTTGCTCTGGTCATGATACGGTGGCTGTCTGGCATATGGAACGCCGGGGGCTCGACAGCAGAAAGCGGATATTCGCTGCAAAGCTTACGTGTGGCAGCAGTGATATCAACAGGGTGGTAGTTATCCATCTGGATCACAGTATCTGCAATGTGGAAAAAAGCTCCGGAGCTTCCGGCAACCAGAACTGTGGAGATCCCTGTCTTTTCATACAGATCCCGGGCACGTTCCAGAAATGGAGTGATGGGCTCTTTTTCCCGGCAGATCACGCGCTGCATGAAAGAATCCCGTACCATAAAATTCGTAGCAGAAGTATCTTCATCCAGCAGAAAAACTCTGCTTCCAGCTTCCATTCCCTCAATAATACCGGCAGCCTGCGAGGTGCTGCCGCTGGCATCCTCTGTGGAAAAACAGCGGGTGTCTTTTTTATTTGGAAGATCGTTGATAAAAAGTGAGATATCCACGTCTTTAATAAAACGGCCGTCCTCTGAGCGCAGTTTCAGGGCAGAATCGTCCGTGATCACATATTCCCGTCCATCGCCGGAAATATGGTTGTAAACACCAAGTTCCAGAGCATTAAGAAGGGTGGATTTGCCGTGATAGCCGCCGCCTACGATCAAGGTAATGCCGCAGGGGATCCCCATGCCTGTGATGGTTCCTTTATGGGGCAGATCAAGAGAGATACGCAGGCTCTCCGGGGAAACAAAAGGGACGGAATCTTTCATCGGGCGGGAGGAAATACCGCTCTCACGGGGAAGGATCGCTCCGTCATTTACGAAGGCTGCCAGGGAACGTCTGTGAAGTTCCCGGCGGATGTATTCCTGGTCTTCTGCAAGTTCAACAGCCTGTTTCAGCTTGCGGGTATCCAGATTCCGGTAAAAAAATGCCTTGTGGACACATACCGGGAGAAAATCGAAGAAGATTTTTTCCAGTTCGGGTGAGTTGATGGTGCGGCCATTAGCCGGGAATCCGATGAAGAAACGGGCTGTGATGCCTTTTTCGGTTACTTCACAGGCTGTGCGGGCAAGAACTTCCTGACCACAGTGGCTGACAGAGATCAGGCCGCTTTTGCCGGAGCCTTTTGCACGGAAGGTGTAGCGGCTGACCTGCTGTTCAAACTGGCGGTTAAGAAAATCACCAAGTGTGATGCGGGTAAGGGTATCTTTATAATATTCCGCCGGAAATCCGGTATCCCTGTGGGAAAGTTTCACACTGATATGGGACGGGGATGCAAAAGGATCTCCCTGAACATGATCAATGGACAAAATATATCTGTCAAACTGATAGGCACCCCGAAGAGATTTGTAGGCCGGATAGCTTTTTCGGTTGACAGAGCGAAGCAGCGTTTGAAGCTTGTCAGATAATTGCATGAATTTTTCCTCCTGAATTTCTTAAGAATTACTATAGCGAATCATAAAGATTTTGTAAAGAATGGGAATTGCGGTGGAAATTTAAAATTGTTTGACCTATAATAGTAGACAGATTGCAGATAATATGATGAGAAACGGAAACTGTTAGATTTTTTGCAGGCAGGATCCGCAATCTTATAGAAGAAAGGTGGACTATCAGATGGAAAGAAGAAACGCATGGTTTTCCTATAAGGAAGCAGATGAAAATGAGATGGAGAAGCTTAACAAAGCTTACAGAGAGTTTCTCAATAAAGGTAAAACAGAGCGCGAGTGCGTTACAGAGATCGTGAAGCAGGCAGAGGCAGCAGGCTATGAGGCACTTGAGGCGAAGATCGCCAGAGGAGACAAGATCCAGGCAGGCGACAAGGTTTATGCCGTTGGAATGAAGAAGATCGTAGCTTTGTTCCATGTAGGAACTGAGGAGCTTTCCAAAGGTATGAGCATCCTTTGCGCACATATTGATTCCCCACGTCTTGATATCAAGCAGAATCCGCTTTATGAGGACACGGACCTGGCTTATCTGGATACCCATTATTACGGCGGTGTGAAGAAATATCAGTGGGTAACATTGCCGCTGGCTATGCACGGTGTTGTTGCAAAGAAAGATGGAAGTGTAGTTGACATAAGTATTGGCGAGGATGAGGAAGATCCGGTTCTTTATATCACAGACCTTCTGATCCACCTTGCAGGTAAACAGCTCCAGAAGAAGGCTGCTGAGGTGGTCGAGGGTGAGCGTCTTGACATTCTTATTGGCAGCAGACCCCTTGCTGATCTTCCGGATGATAAGAAGAAAGAAGCTGTGAAGCAGAATGTTCTGAAGATATTAAATGAGAAATATGGTATTGAAGAGGAAGATTTCCTCTCAGCAGAGCTTGAAATCGTTCCGGCTGGCAAGGCGAGGGAGTGCGGACTTGATCGAAGCATGATCGCAGCTTACGGACAGGATGACCGTGTTTGTGCTTATACATCCCTTGCAGCAATGCTTGAGATGGATGAGACACCGAAGCGTACAGGATGCTGTCTGCTGGTTGATAAAGAAGAGATCGGAAGCGTTGGTGCAACCGGTATGCAGTCCAGATTTTTTGAGAACAGTGTGGCAGAGCTTCTGGATGGAATGGGCTGCTATTCTGAGCTGGCAGTGAGACGTGCGCTTCGCAATTCCAGTATGCTCTCTTCTGACGTAAGTGCAGGCTATGATCCGGCGTACAGTGAGGCTTTTGAGAAAAAGAACGCCGCTTATCTTGGAAGAGGCATCGTTCTGAATAAGTTCACCGGAGCAAGAGGAAAATCCGGTTCCAATGATGCCAATGCAGAGTATGTTGCAAGAGTACGCAAGATCTTTGATGATCACGATGTTGCTTTCCAGACAGCAGAGCTTGGAAAAGTTGATTTTGGTGGCGGCGGAACTATTGCTTACATTGCTGCGCTTTATGGAATGGAAGTTATTGACAGCGGTGTAGCTGTGCTGAGCATGCATTCTCCGTGGGAAGTTACAAGCAAGGCAGATGTATACGAGGCATATAAAGCGTATAAGGCATTTCTTCTTGACGCATAAAAATTTCTGCCTGGAATCTGAATCCATTCAGATATGTTTTTCGTTATGAATAAATGAGAGAGATTTTTCCCCGGTAATAAAACAGAGCAGTCTGTTCCCCTGCAGATACTGCTCTGTATTTTTAACCAAACTGCATCTGGTTTGGAGCTATATAGCGAAGCGGATCACGAATATCCGCTTTACAGTTAGGAGGAGACATGGAAGAAGCGTTGGTGCGGGTGGTGGATCTTTGCAAGATCTATAATCCCGGTGAAAACGAGGTGCGTGCACTGGATCATGTAAATCTGGAGATCCGGAAAGGTGAATTTGTGGCGATCATCGGACAGTCAGGATCTGGAAAATCCACCTTTATGAACATGCTGGGATGTCTGGATGTTCCAACTTCCGGTAAATATTATCTGAATGGAACCGATGTGTCCACGATGAAAGATAATGATCTTTCTGTAGTCCGGAATAAAGAGATCGGTTTTATTTTTCAGGGTTTTAACCTGATCGCGAACCTTACAGCAATTGAAAATGTAGAGCTTCCGCTGATCTACCGCGGGATCGACCGGAAAACAAGAAGGAAGCTTGCAGTGGAATCCCTGAAAAAAGTAGGACTTGAGAAGCGTATGGACCATAAGCCAAGCGAAATGTCAGGCGGACAGCAGCAGAGAGTTGCGATCGCAAGGGCCATTGCTGCGAAACCTCCTGTGATCCTGGCAGATGAGCCGACTGGAAATCTGGATTCTGCTTCCAGCAGGGAGATCATGGAGATCCTTAAAGGGATGCACAGATCGGGAGAAACGCTGATCCTGATCACCCATGACAACGGAATTGCAGCCCAGGCCAAAAGAGTGGTCCGCATCATGGATGGAAAGATCGAGTCAGATATGATCAATGAAGAATTCGTCGAGGAGGCATAAAGAAAGATGAAAAAGGGCAAAAAGATTGCGATTGGTATTGCTGCAGTGGCTGTAGTGGCCGGCGGTGTTTATTCTGTAACTGGAGGCACAAAGGGAGAGACGCAGGTTCCCCAGGTTTCCGTTACAAAAGCTGAGACAGGAGATGTGGAGGAGATCGTAGATGCAACAGGTACTGTAGTCAGCGATGAGCAGAAGACTTTTTATTCGCCGGTAAATGCGCAGGTTAAGAAGGTATCTTTTGCAGACGGAGATTCCGTTTCCAAAGGAACGAAGCTTGTGGAGTTTGAGCTGAAGGATCTGGAGCGGGATAATCAGAAGGCTGAGCTGAATGTGAAATCCAGCGAATATGATTATAAGAATTCCATTAATAAATCGAATCAGGCAGACCAGAAGCAGAAAGATGCGAAATCCAAGGTTTCCACTCTGGAACAGCAGGTAAAAGACAAACAGAATTATCTTGCATCACTGAAATCACAGTTATCAGCTGTTCAGGCACAGGCAGCGGCCGACGCACAGGCAGCGGCTCAGGCTCAGGCTGCACAGGCGGCTGCGGAAGCCCAGGCAAAAGCAGAAGCACAGGCTCAAGCTGAGGCAGAGAATCAGAGAGCTTATGCAGATGCACTGAATACATATCAGACTAAGACACTTCCGGCATACCAGAAGGAGCTGGGAGAGCTGAATACAGCCTATATCAAGGCTCAGGGCGTATATAATCAGACAGATACTGCATATCAGATGGCTTTTGCGCAGTGGCAGGCAGATCCTTCCGATGAGAATGCCCAGGCACTGGATGATGCCGAGGCAGCAAGAAGCCAGGCTGAGATTGACAGCCAGCAGGCAAAAGAAGCTTATGAGAACAAAAAAGATGATCAGCCGAAAATGCCAGAGTATGCAGACTACAGCAACAGCAGTCAGGACAGCAGCCAGGAGGACATTTTTACAGATGGAACAGAAGGTTCCGGGCAGGATGCAGCAGATCAGGGAAGCGGCTCAGCAGCGGCTGTAAGCACTTCTGTTGACACCTCAGGTATTGAGAATGCCATTGAACAGGCAAGTTCCGATCTTGCTGATCTCCAGTCCGATCTTGCGACTCAGAAATCCATTGCAGAGGCAGATCCTACAAGCCTTACCAAGGAAGAAAAAGAAAAGATGCGTCTTACCAACAACCTAACCGAGCTGGATGCGAAGTCGGCCAAGGAGCTTGTTGCAGAGGGCAAAAAAGGAATCAAGGCAGATTTCAATGGTGTTATTTCCAAGACAGCTGTACAGCAGGGTGCGACTGTGACACAGGGAATGGAGCTTTTTACCTTGCAGAGCATAGATAAAGTCAGCGTTGATATCAATGTATCCAAATATGATTATGCAAAAGTAAAAGAAGGCCAGACTGCGGACATTACCATTGGTGATAAGAAATACACCGGAAAAGTAACCAAGATCAGTCACCTTGCAACAACAAATGAAAAAGGTTCCACACTGATCTCAGCAACTGTCAGCATTGATAAACCGGATGAGGATATTTTCCTGGGAGTTGATGCGAAGGTGAAGATCTATGCAGAGAAAGCAGAAGATGTGGTAACACTTCCAGCCGGTGTTGTAAATATCGGAAAAGATGGCTCTTTCTGCTATGTTCTGAAAGATGGTGTGATCACAAGACAGGATATCACAACAGGAATCAGCTCTGAGGATGCAGTTGAAGTTACAGACGGAATCAAAGCAGGTGATGAGGTGATCGAGGATCTTGGGTCCCTGGAAGAGGGAATGCCTGCCCAGGCTGCACTGGCAGACAGCGGTAATGGAACAGCAGATGCTGAGGAGACGGCCAATGAGTAATATTTATGAATATATTAAAATGGCGATCCACAATATCATGGCCAATAAGGGAAGATCTTTTCTTACTATGCTGGGTATCATTATCGGTATTGCATCGGTGATCGCCATTGTGTCCATCGGTGAGGGCACGAAGAACCAGATGAACAGTGAAATCGATGATATCGGCGGCGGCCAGATTGCGGTTTACTGCAGCGATGAGGCTACTACAGCCGGCGTGTGGATGGAGCCGGAGGATATTGATGCTGTCCGGACTCTGGATGAAGTGGAAGGCGTCAATGTGTCAGATTCCTATTCCGGTGAAACTGTCACAGGAAAGGGGGATTTTTCCCTGTCTGTGACCGGTGAGGCACAGGATGCCAAGCTGGTAAACAATGCAGCCATGAAATACGGAAGTTATTTCGGGGAAAAAGAGGTCGAGGAAGGCAAGAACGTCTGCGTAATTTCCGATGCAGATGCGAAACGTCTTTTTGGAACGGATGATGTAGAGGGAATGACACTGGATGTCACCTGTTATAATCTGACCAAGACTTTCCGGATCTGCGGTGTTACCACCCAGAAGGAGAACGGAACATTTGTAAGCTACAGCTATGAGGGAATGCCTGTGACCATCTATGTGCCGTATACAGCAATGGATGATTTCACTGGAAGCAGCGGAGAATTTTATCAGATCACAGTGCAGGCTGATAAGACATTGGATTCCCAGATGGTTGCGGATAAGATCGTGAATCTTCTTGAGCGCCGCCATCAGAGTGCAGGGGATGATTATTTCCAGGTGCAGAGCTTCCAGGATATCATGAAATCCATGAACCAGATGCTGGGCATGGTGACAGCGTTTATCTCTTTTGTTGCGGGAATTTCCCTTCTGGTTGGCGGTATTGGTGTTATGAACATTATGCTGGTTTCTGTGACAGAGCGTACCAGGGAGATCGGTATCCGTAAATCCCTTGGTGCAAAAACTTCTTCGATCATGCTGCAGTTCCTGGCTGAGGCGGCGATCCTGACCATTATGGGCGGTCTGATCGGCATTGTCCTTGGTATTGCAGGCGGTTATGCGATCTGTGCAGTGATTGGCAGCAGCATGGGCGCAGCCATCACACCAGGGATCAGTGTGGGAACTGTTCTGGCAGCAACATTATTCTCCTGCGCAGTTGGTGTGTTCTTCGGAATTTATCCTGCAAGAAAAGCAGCTAAATTAAGTCCGATCGAAGCACTAAGGAGGAACTAAAGAACTGTTGCTTTTGCATCAAAAATAGCAATAAAAAATATTTTTGAAAAAAAATAAAAAAACTTTCAAAAAACCCTTGACATTTTATAGGTCTTAGAGTATCATACATATTGTTGCAGCGGTGATACGAAATATCACAAAGGAAAAAGCAACAAAGATGTGCGTTTAGCTCAGCTGGATAGAGCGTTTGGCTACGGACCAAAAGGTCGGGG
>CAVBVT010000125.1:0-7617 GCA_963598855.1 Eggerthellaceae bacterium | reverse complement strand
ATTGACTTGTCTGATTTTTCATATGCGGCGTTGTCGTCAATCGCCGTAGCCACCCGATCCCGAGTCTGCCACGAAGCCTTTCTTAATATATATCTGTTGTGTTTATCTATGTCTGCGTCACAATTGCTGCTAAAGTGCCAGGATCAATCCTTCAATCCATTCTCCTCATAATCTCTAAACAGACTGGCCTGACCATCATCAGAAAATGCATTCTCATCACCCTGTCCAGAACCATCCTGACTATCCTGCGCCGCACTCTCATCAGAGCTGTCCGTACTATCCTTGCTGGAACTGTCATCCTCACCAAGTTTCACCGTAAGCGTCTTCTCCTTATACGCATTGCCATCTTGAACCGCAACAACAACATCGATCTTTTCATCCGGCTCATAATACTCAAGCAGCTCAACAAGCTGGTTGATACTGGTGATCGTCTTACCATCAAACTCCGTAATAACCATATTCTTGGTAATACCCGCATCATCGGCAGGACCACCCTCAGTTACCTGAGAAACAAACACACCCTGCGGAATACCATAAATCTGAACAGCCTCACTGCTTACCGTACTTCCTGTGATGCCAAGGATACCATGATTATCAACCTTATCTCTTGCTTTTGCATTCATCATATTTTCAAGAGAATCTGCAACATCAGAGATTGCGATCGCATAACCCATACCCTCAACCTCAGTAGAAGCAAGTTTGGAAGAGTTAATACCAACAACCTCACCATCCATATTCAGAAGAGCACCGCCACTGTTACCAGGGTTAATAGCCGCATCCGTCTGAATCAGATTTACACCACTGTTGATACTGCTGCTGTTATCAGAGGAATCCTCAGATTCAACCTGTCCTGATGAATCAATCTTACGGTTTTTCGCACTGACGATACCTGTAGTAACAGACTGTCCATATCCAAGAGCATTGCCAATGGCAACAACCTGCTCACCGATCTTCAGATCATCGGAGCTGCCGATCTTTGCAACAGAAATAGCATCCATAGTATCATCGGAAACATTCTCTACTGCAACAGAAACAACTGCCAGATCCTCATTCTCATCAAAGCCCTTCACGGTCGCCTCATAAGCATTGCCGTCCACAAAAGCAACCGACAGAGTATCTGCATCTTCTACAACATGATAGTTCGTTGCGATCAGAAGCTCGGAATCTGTCTTGCCGATAATGATACCGGAACCGCTTCCCTCAACCTCCTGCTCCTGGCTCGGTGCGTACTGGGAACCAAACATGCTGTAGTAGTTCTGAACCTCCTGAACAGACTTGGTTGTGATTGCAACTACGGAAGGCATTGCTGCCTCAGCGACATCCGATACATCCAGACTTCCCTTTGCACTAGAAGAGCTTGTATCCTCAGTATCTGTATCTGTATCCGATTTTTTCTCAGATTTCATAAGTGTAAGCTTCTCGGAGCTGTCTGTTGCTGCCTGTACAGACTGTGCACCTGAGAAATAATTAACACCCTCATAAGCACCAACACCAATACCTCCTGCAAGTACTGCACACAGGCTGATGGTTGCACCTTTTTTAACAAGTTTCTTTATTTTTAATTTTCTGTTATTGTTCATGATTAAGTCCCTCCCTGGAAATCTTTTCCCTGTTTCCTTTTGATGCTTCAAAGTATAGAGATTAATTGTGTTTACTTTGTGGGAAAAATGTGTTTTATTTGTTAAAACCCTTCACACACATCACGACTACAAACCATGCAACCTCAAGAAGAACGATCATTCCGCCCGGCTTCAGCCCTGCATAATAAGAAAGAAACAGTCCGATGACCGTGGTACACACCGCCACGATAATACCACACAACAGCGTACCCTTATAGCTTTTTGCCATCTGCATACCGCAGGCCACCGGCACAACCAGCATGGAAGAAACGATCAGTGTCCCTACTGTACGGGATGCAACCGACACCGTCAATGCAGTCAGGATCGTAAACATAAAATTGACATTCCGCACAGAAACACCGGAAATCCTTGCCGCATTCTCATCAAAACCAATATAAAAAAGCTCCCTGTAAAAAAACAGCACAGCAGCCAGAACCAGCACACTGATCACAACTACCAGCGCAAGCTCACCTTCACTGATAGACACAATACTTCCAAATAAGAAGCTGTTCAGACTCGCACCGTTTTCCACAAATCCGGACAAAACACCTGCCAGTCCGATCCCGGCGGACATAACGATCGAGATCGCCACCTCCGAATACCGCGGGATTTTTTTCCGGATGGCCTCAATTCCAAGTGCCGCAATGATACACATTACCACTGCACCAGCTACCGGATTCACTCCAAGGATCAGGCCCAGCACAACACCTGCCAGAGATGAATGGGAAAGCGCATCTCCGATCATGGACATACGCTTCAGCACGATCGTAATTCCGATACAGGGAGTGATCACAGCCAGAAGGATTCCCACGAGAAAAGCCCTCTGCATAAATCCATATTGTAAAATACTCATACCTCGTCAATCCTCCCCTCTTCTGCTTTAAAAAAACGATTTGCCCCTTTAAACACATCAGAATTTCCATGTGTCACCATAAGAATCGTCAGACCCTGTTCTTCATTACGCTTCTCTAAAACCCGGGCAAGTGTTTTCACGGAAGCTGTATCCATTCCAGTTGTCGGCTCATCTAAGATCAGAATCTTAGGATTTCCCACCAGCGCACGCGCCAGCATAACCCTCTGCTGCTGCCCGCCGGAAAGCTCGCCGATCCGTCTTTTCCAGTATTCTTCCATCTCCATCTCTGCAAGAGCAGCTTTTAGCCGGGGGATCTCCTTTTTCGCCCGAAAACGATCCCGCCAGGATGAGGAATAGATTCCCGTCATCATGATCTCCTCCACAGTAGCCGGAAAATTCTGGTTTCTGCTGATACTATTCTGCGGAACATATCCCAGATCTCCCTTTCCAAATGTAGCGGAGATATCTTTTCCATTTACCTTAATGCTTCCCTCCTGAGCTTTCAGCTCCCCAAGAAGAAGCTTCAGAAACGTACTTTTTCCACTTCCGTTCTCACCTGTAAGGATCGCATAATCACCATCCTTCACCTCCAGATTCACCTGCTCCAGCACAGGTGTTCCGGTATAATGAAACGAAAGATTCTCTATTGAAATTCCCATAATCTCACCTGCTTTCTATATGTCATGCAGCACAGCTATGCCCCTCATTCTCTTAATTCAACGCCTTTTGCAGTGCCGCCAGATTCTTCCGCATCACGGAAAAATAATCCTCTCCGGCTTGAATATCCTCATCACTCAATCCCTCGATTGGATTCAGCACAGCCGTGACCGCATCCACTTCCTTCGCAACCGTTTTCGCCACTTTCGGGCTTGCCAGCTCCTCAAAGAAAATGGTATGGATATCAAACTCTTTCGCATATTCGATCACTTCCTGCATCTTCGCAGGATCCGGTTCCGAATCCGGTGTCAGCCCTTCGATAGCCAGCTGCTTCAGATCATAGGCATTACACAGATAACCGAAAGCTTCATGAGCCACAATAATATCCCGGCTCTTCGCATCTGCCAGCCCTTCCCGGAATTCCTGATCCAGTTCGTCGAACTCCCTGGCATACTTCTCATAATTCCCTTCATAATAATCCCGGTTCTTCGGATCTGCCTGGCAAAAAGCATCTCGAATATTTTCCATTTCCTTCTTTGCCCTCAGCGGATCCAGCCAGACATGAGGATCTTTCCCGTTATCTCCATGAGCATGATCCCCCTCGCCATCCAGAAGTTCCACGTCATCTGATGCCTCAGTTACGATCAGCTTCTGATTCTCCAGGGTAGCCAGCACATCCTCTGCCCAATGCTCCAGATCCGCGCCATTATAAACAAAAACATCCGCATCCTCAAGATTGCGGATATCCGTAGCTGCAGGCTCCCAGTCATGAGGCTCCGTTCCTGCCGGAACCATGTCTTTCACCTCAACCTTATCCCCGCCAACTTTCTGCGCAAAGTCATACATGGGATAAAAACTCGCCATAACCTTAAGCCGCCCGTCATCCGAAAAAGTCTGCCCCACAGTTCCGACCCTGTGCAGCCCATATCCAACCACACCGCCGACTATAAGAACCGTTGCCGCCAGAACTGCTGCCGCTCCGATCTTATTTTTATTAAAACTCATTATTTTCTCTTCCTCCGGCATCCATCACAATATCCATAAAATATCGTCCGGCTCTGATCGATTTCGAACCCATGCTCATCCAGCACATGCCCAACGAAATGATCAATGCAGCCGCACTGCAGCGGAATCGTATGTCCGCATTCCAGACACACAAGCTTTCCGTAATTCTTCCGCTCTTCATCCCGTACAAAACGATACTGAGCCGGTGCTCCCTCCACAGACGGAACCTTCAGCACCGCACCTTCTTTCTGCATCCGCTCAAGCCCCCGGTACACAGTCGTCCTTCCTATACGGATATCTTTTCCGCGGAGAATATCCATAAACTGATCGATGGTATAAAAAGTATCTCCATACTCCTGCAGACACTCCAGGATCAATTTCTGCTGCCTGGTGCTGTATTTAATTTTTTCTTCCATATATCTGTCACTCTCTTTCGAATAATCACTCAATGTAAAGCATTCAGGATTTGAATTTGAAAACCGTTTTCATATTACATTCAAAAAAGAATTTCGTCAAGGCGTTTTTTCGTATCATATGTTACCGATTTTTTGTTCTCCACATGATAACCTTTCTTCATCACCTGATTGAGCACGGGAAATCGGACAAAATACCGCAGACATTTACATTCTGTTCTGCTGCATATTCATGACTGCAATCACCTCATGCTTTACACGCTGCTGTCCCCTGACTTAATGCTCTCTGCATCTGAAATCACAGCTTCTGTAAAGCGGACATTCGCAATCCGCTTCAAATCTTGCAAAGTTTCAGATGCCCCAGGGATAAAACGCCACAAATAAACCAAACTATAAAAAAAGAGCCGGCTTCCGCATCATCTGCCCCGATTGCAGATTCGCAGAAAAAGCCCGCCCACTTACCACAGGAGGTATATATTATGGAACCAAAAATGTTTTGCTATCAGTGTCAGGAAACCGCCGGATGTTCCGGCTGCACCATCTCCGGTGTCTGCGGCAAAAAACCTGACGTAGCCGCAATGCAGGATCTTCTTGTTTACGTAACAAAAGGTCTCTCTGCGATTACCACTGCACTCCGCAGCGAAGGCCAGGAGATCCCGTCCCACATCAACCATATGGTGATCCAGAATCTCTTCACCACCATCACAAACGCCAATTTCGACAAAGACTCCATCATAGCAAAGATCAGTGAAACTCTCTCTGCCAAAGAACAACTTCTGGCACGCCTTTCCACCAGAGAAGGCCTTCCAGCCGCAGCACTGTGGCATCCGGCAAGTACTGCTGATTACGAAAAAATGGAATACGTCACCAGTATCCTTTCCACCAAAAACGAGGACATCCGAAGCCTCCGCGAGCTGATTACCTACGGTCTCAAAGGCCTCTGCGCATACACAAGCCACGCCAACGCACTTCTCCATGAGGATCCGGAACTGGATGCATTTCTACAGAGCACTCTGGCAAAAACCCTGGACGACAGTCTCACCGCAGATGAGCTGACAGCTCTCACCCTGGAGACCGGAAAATTCGGTGTACGTGCCATGGCACTTCTCGATCAGGCCAACACTGACACATTTGGCAATCCTGAGATCACCAAAGTAAACATCGGCACAGGCAAAAATCCAGGAATCCTCGTTTCCGGCCATGATCTCCACGACCTGGAAATGCTTCTGGAGCAGACACAGGGAACTGGTGTTGATATTTACACCCACTCCGAAATGCTCCCGGCTCACTATTACCCTGCATTCAAGAAATATCCAAACTTTGCAGGTAACTACGGAAATGCCTGGTGGAAGCAGAAAGAAGAATTCGAAAGCTTCAACGGCCCGATCCTTATGACCACCAACTGCATCGTGCCACCAAAGGACAGCTACAAAGACAGGATCTACACCACCGGAGCTACCGGATATCCAGGCTGCACCCACATTACACCAGGGCCTGACGGCAAAAAAGATTTCTCACAGATCATCGAACACGCTAAGCACTGCGCAGCTCCAACAGAAATCGAACATGGTGAAATTGTAGGAGGTTTTGCCCACAACCAGGTTATTGCCCTTGCTGATCAGATCGTTGAAGCCGTAAAATCCGGTGCCATCCGGAAATTTGTAGTAATGGCTGGCTGCGACGGCCGTGCAAAATCCAGAAGCTACTATGAAGATTTTGCCCAGGCTCTCCCAAAAGACACTGTGATTCTCACTGCTGGCTGCGCAAAATACCGCTACAACAAGCTGAATCTTGGGGATATCAACGGAATTCCCCGTGTCCTGGATGCAGGTCAGTGCAACGATTCCTATTCTCTTGCCGTGATCGCCATGAAACTTCAGGAAGTATTTGGCCTTGATGATATCAATGAACTGCCGATCATCTACAATATCGCATGGTATGAGCAGAAAGCCGTTATCGTTCTCCTGGCACTCCTTTCCCTTGGTGTAAAAAATATCCACCTTGGACCAACCTTACCGGCATTCCTCTCCCCAAATGTAACCAAAATTCTGGTTAATAATTTTGGTATCGCAGGAATTCGTACTGTAGATGAGGACATGGAGCTCTTTTTTGGCAAATGATCCTTTCTTTCACAGTCAAAAAACCTGGTATGTTCGCATAAAAACGCTTTATCTCCACCTTCTTTTATGATAAAATATAACCAAGACTTAATCAACAGAAAGAAGGTAGACCTCTATGAAATCACAGCGACTTGATATGATCGAAGAATATGTGCTGGAACACAAGAACGCTTCTCTCGACACATTATGCGAAACATTCAACGTATCAAAAAACACCATCAGAAGAGATGTCGATATCCTTCTGAAACGTGGCAGTATTATGAAGGTATACGGCGGTGTTGCCGCACTTGAGACACCTCAGACACTCCCTCTTCTGTCCTACGAAGAACGGGGCGGCCGTTTCCCGGAAGAAAAGAAAGAGATCTGCCACCGTGCCGCAGAGCTTGTGGCTGAAGACGACACCATCTATATTGATACCGGCACAACCTGCCTGAACCTGGTCGATTATATCTCAGACAGACATTGCACCATCCTTACAAACAGTCTTCTTATCTTCAATAAGGCAGCATCTTATCCTAACCTGGATATTATCTCCGTTCCGGGAAGACTGAACCGTAAGACCCTGTCCTTCACAGGCCCGGATATCAATGATTATCTGAAGACTTACAACATTTCCATGGCATTCATGGCCTGCACAGGTGTTACTATGAAGAGCGGACTCACCAATGCCAGCGCAGAAGAATACATCACCAAGAAAGCTATTGCAGAGAATGCCAACAGTCTGATCCTTCTTGCCGACCATTCTAAATTCGGCCGGATCTCACTTATGACTTACTCGCCAATGGAAAAACTGGATGGTATTGTTACAGACCAGGCTCTGCCCGAAGAATACGACAGTTTCTGCCAGGATCACGGAATCCGGGTTATGACGATCGACTAATCCGCTTTTACAGACAATCGAGTAGGAGGGGGATTTAAATAATCCCCCGACCTCTCACACCACCGTGCGT
>CAVBVT010000124.1:7011-7622 GCA_963598855.1 Eggerthellaceae bacterium | reverse complement strand
GAATACCAGAAAAGCAAATTTGCAGAGAAGTGCTTTTTTCTCTCCGAAGCCCAGTTTTCTGCCAATTCTGTACATCAGCTGTGCCGTGATAAAATATATGATGACCGGGAGCAGTTTATACCACATGATATTGACAAAACTGTTGGTAAGGATTGCCTCCGGCGCATGTCCGGTCAGGTAAAGCGGCAGATTCCAGATCGCATAGGCAATAAAGGTACTCGGCAGATAATTTGCCCAGTATCCCCCGGACTGCTCATAACTTGCCTGGTAAAAATCTTTAAAATGATGGTACATCAGGAAAGATCTGTTTCCGGTCAGTTTTACATCAGAATGCACACAGGTGAAAAAAAGTCCTGCAAGGATAATAAAAGTCAGGATCCAGTCAAGTCTGCAAAGCTCTGTGCTGTTCCAGAATTTCATATCTTTCCAGTTCTGTCGGCACTTTGCGGAAAATCCATGTTTTTTTGCTGCTGTATTGTCTTTCATTTCGTATTATCCCTCTCTGTATCACTTTCCGCTGCTTCTTCGTCCTCATCAAAGTTCAGTCTTTCTTCTTCTACAACAAGCGGTCTGTCAAGCACTCTTGTATTGATACTCAGGACATATTCTCC
>CAVBVT010000124.1:6110-7001 GCA_963598855.1 Eggerthellaceae bacterium | reverse complement strand
AAACAGCTGCAATGCTCCGAGGAAAAACATTCCGATCACCATCGGTGCGACACCTGCGGAAAAACGGTTCCAGTACATCAGTTTCAGTACCAGATAGACAACCGCTGCCACCATACTTAACCCTCCGATGATAAATCCGGCAAAAGTAGCCAGTCTCATAACCACTTTTGAATAAGAAGTAATACCGATCATGGCATAGTCATACAGGCTGTAAAAATTGTTCTTACTCTTTCCTGCACGGCGTTTCGGCTGTGTATACTCAATTGCCTTATAGTCAAACCCAAGCTCCGCAATGATTCCGCGAAGGTACGGCATCGGATCATGAAGATCCCGGACAACGTCCACAAATTTCTTATCATACAGACCGAATCCGGTAAACTGGTCAATGTGGTCGATATCTGTGATTTTGTTGATCATTTTATAATAGCAGGAACGTATCCAGTACATGCCTTTGCGTTCTTTGCTGGCACTCTTGATACCGATGACGATCTTGGTTCCTTTTTCCCATTCGCGCACAAATTTCGGGATCATATCCACCGGATCCTGAAAATCCGCACACATACGGACAACACAGTCGCCATATGCCTGTTTCATTCCATAGACCGGAGAACGGGCCTGACCGAAATTTTTCGCATTAAAAATCGCCTTGATCTTTTTGTTATTGGCGCACAGCCCCCGAAGGAGTGCCTGCGTGTTATCTTTGGAGTGATTGTCAATAAACAGGATCTCATAATCATATTCGCTGAGATCGCGTTCCATCACCTCACTCACGGCTTTGGAAAGAGGTACGACATTCGCCTCTTCATTGTAGGTGGGAATTACCACCGAAATCTTCTTCCTCATTTTATCTCTCCTGTGCCCTGACTCTTAAGCCAGGCAATTGTTTCCCTG
>CAVBVT010000124.1:0-6100 GCA_963598855.1 Eggerthellaceae bacterium | reverse complement strand
TTTCCCTGATTCCCTCTTCAAATGTGTATTGCGGTTCAAATCCGGTGTCTCTTTGCAGACTTTCTGTGTCTGCGCAGAGGTTCATGACTGCACCTGACGGATACGGTTTCGCCCCAATTCCCGGATCTGCTGCTCCTGTGAGCTCTGCCATCTTGATAATGTAGTCACGAAGTGGTCTCGCCTGTCCGCTTCCCACACAATATACGGCACCGTCCCGGCCTTTCTCACCGATCAGGTAATAAGCACGTCCTGCATCTTTGCTGTAAAGATAGTCCCATCGCTGCATTGCCGGAGTAAATTCCGTGGGTTCGCCCCGAAGCATCTTCCGGAGCCCCGATGCGATCATCGTTGTCTCTTTTTCATAAATTCCATAGACACTGAAAATACGCGGCCATATACACTCCATTCCCAGCTCCCGGCACAGCATACGCGCCAGATGTCCGGATGCCAGCTTGCTCGCTCCATAAGGAGTCGTCGGATTGACCGGACTGTCCGGAGAAATCCTATCCACATCCATCGGTCCGTATTCTGCCTGAGAACCGGCTCCGATAAAACGCCTGCATCCCAGCGCATGGGCTGCCCGCACAGCTTCCAGTGTACAGGAAATGTTTCTGCTCTGCAGTTCTGTGCTGCGGTTGCGGTTCTCGCCGGTATTTCCCCATGCAATATGATAAAATGTATCACATGTTTCAGAAATAAATTCCGGGAGCTGATCCAGAGTTTCCAGACTACTGTCTGTTAAGTGAACCAGACTGCTGTCCGGCAGGCGATCCTGCTTGCCGGAAGACTTGCGCACAACTGCATAAACTTCGATATTATTTTTGACACATTCTTCGATCAGAGCCGTACCGATCATACTGGTGGCTCCTGTCACAACGATTCGTCTCATTCTGTCTCCATACATTACAACATTTTTTGTGGAAGTGAATTCAAGAATGCTCCAGCATTCTTGCTGCGAGATGCACGTCATGCAACGCATGACATATTCTTCTGTGCATCTCTGCAATCCTGCCGGAGGCTATATCAGATGAGAGTGTGAAGCACCTCTCATCTGATATACATGTTCTCTTCCAGTTCCTCTCTGTCAAGGAACGGATACATATCTTCAAGCGGTGCAGATATCATACTTCCGTCCGGCAGCTTCTTCGCCGAAGTCTTCGGTTCTGTCTTCTGATATTTCGTTACAAATACTTCACAGACAAAAGCGCCGTCTGCATCGAGAACTTCCCGGATCGCCTGCGGAAGATCTGCTGAATCATGCACTGCCCTGTAAGGGAATCCGTATGCCGGCATCAGTTTTGCAAGATCCGGAAAACTTAAGTCCATACTCTCTTCACCCACACCTACAAGCGGTGGTGCAAAATAGCTCTGCTGAGTCTGACGGATCGAATGATAGCCCTGATTATTGATCACAAATAATTTCACCGGAAGACGGTTCTGGCGGATCGTCTGCATTTCCTGAATATTCATCTGCAAACTTCCCTCACCGGTCACGCAGACAACCGGTTTGCCCGGCTGTGCCACTGCAATTCCTGTTGCCGCCGGAAGGCAGAATCCCATGGATGCAGTATTCGGATTGGTAATAAAGCGCTGTCCTTTTTTTACACGGAAAGCCTGGCTGCCGGCAACTCTGGAGGTTCCCACGCTGACCATAATGTTCTGGTCTTCTTTCATGGCTTTGGACAGTTCTTCGTAAAATGCATAGATATTGGTGCAGTTTTCTTCTGCTGTCTCATAATGTTTTGCAGTCACAACCGGATATTTTTCTCTCCAGCTGCGGCACTGTTCACGCCAGTCCTCACCCTTAAATAAAGGATGTGTTTCATCTGCCCCTCTTTTGCCCGCTTCATGCAGAAGTTTACGGATCAGGTCACCCGCATCTCCGACAACCGGAAGGCTGACATGAAGATTCGGTTTCTTTAATTCATTTTCATCAATATCATTCAGGATCGTGAAACTCTCACGCGCCCAGTCCTGATACTGAAATCCTGTCTGGCTGAATCCCTGACGGTTTCCGATGGAAAGAAGAACATCACTGTTCTGCAATGCAAAGTTTCCCGGTCTTGTGCCGGTTCCACCGCTTCTTCCCACATAATACGGATGGTCGGATTCGATCGCATCCACGCTGCTCATTCCGGTCACGACCGGAACGCCAAGGACATTGACAAGTTTATGGAATTCATCGATTGCACCGGCAAGACGCACACCGTTGCCCGGCGAAAGTACCGGTCGATGACTGTTTTCTATCTTATTTAAAATCTCCCGGATGATCTCGTCTGAAATCTCCACCGGTTTCTGATCTGCATCTTCTGCCGGATCATAGGCTCTTAAATTATCTGTCTCAACAGTTGCACCCTGCACATCAAGTGGAATATCGAGCCAGACCGGACCCGGTCTTCCTGTTGTTGCCATATAAAGTGCTTTTTCCAGACAATAACGGATGTCCTCCGCATGAATTACCATCTGTGCATATTTGGTGATGGATGACACCACCGGAACAATGTTGCACTCCTGCACACCCATGCTTCGAAGCGGAAGTCCGCTTGCCGGAACAGTTGTCGCGTAACGTGCCTGTCCGGAAAAGATCAGCATCGGAATCGAATCCATCCATCCTCCGAGCACACCGGTGATCGCATTGGTTGCTCCCGGACCGGTGGTCACGCACACAGCGGCCATACGGTTATCCATACGGGCATATGCCTCTGCTGCCATCGCACATGCCTGCTCATGGTGCTGATAGGTACAGTGCAGTTTCTTATGATGACCGAAGGAGTCATTCATGTGCATGGCTCCACCGCCCGTTACGGTAAATACATCACGGATTCCCCATCCGGCAATATAATCTGCAATATAATCAGATACTTTCTGTTTCATTTTTCTTTCCCCTGTTTAGATATAATCCGGGCATTTCTGCTCGCATACCAGTCTCTTGCCGGATGCCTCGATTGGAATTTCATCTACATATTCGACATCGATCTGTGCTTCTTCACCCAGATATTTACGATAGGAACCAACCACTTCTGCCTCATTGATCCTGTCTCTGTCTGCATTCAGGATCAGCTGATAACGTTTCTTTTCCCACTGAATACATTTTGCCTGATGCACAATACCTTCCAGATTGATCAGCACATTCATAAATACGTGAATGGAAAGCGGTTCGCCTGCACAGTTGTACATCATGGAACCTCTACGGCCATAGATTTCTGTAAAATATCCATGTCTGCGTCCCTTTTCATCAATCACTTCCTGATAGATACCGGTATCACCTGTGTCATAACGGATCATCGGAAATGCTTTGTTATAAAAATCAGTCACAACGATTCTTCCGAGTTCGCCCGGTTTCACCGGTTCATCAGAATCGAGGCTCAGCATTTCAAAATAAAAGTTGTAAAGATCTGCAGTATAACGGTCTTCTTCGTTGACCTGGCATGCCAGGAAACCATTCTCATTGTTTCCGTAAGAACGCACCGGATAGAAGCCGAAGATTTCTTTTACAAGTTCATATGTGGCATCCGGAAGCGCCTCTCCCATCGCAAAGACCATCTCAACATCCCATTTGCTGATATCAACCTGCTTGCGTTTCAGATAATTGGATAAAACCGTCAGTGCACTGGAATATACGACCAGCACCTGAATCTTTTCTCTGCGGATCTTCTCACAGATTCCTGCAAGTGCTTCATCTCCCATATTGGAGATATCAATCATGATCAGGTTATTTTTGAAAGATTTCCATTTGGAGATCACGTTTTTGCCCGGAATCCATACACGGAATTCACCTCGTTTCATTCCCATGCGGAAACCATTCAGCTCCATAAAAGAAATGAAGTTCATATTTACGCGGTTCATCTTGTCCCCGTCACAGAGTACGGTAAAAGGTGCTCCTGTGGACCCACTTGTACTCAGACGGAACAGGCTGTCTTTCTTATCCTGATATTCGTCACACAGAATGCGGTCTTTGTTCTGGTTATACTCCATCTTAGTCATGACCGGGAATTCCGTGATATCTTTTGCATCTTGGTAATCTTTATAATAAGCAGAGTGTTTTTTTGCATAATCCAGAAGTTTCTCAACGCGGCGATCCGCATACTCTTCTGTAATTCCCTCCATGATCTCATGCTTATTGACTTTTTTTATCTTATCCAGCTTTCCGCCCTGCATCTTATCAAGGGCGTTAAAAGCGGTTCTTCTCAAAATTTCTCCTGCCTGCATGTTTTTTCCTTCCTATATATAACAGACTAATTTCCTGCTTTGACAAGTCCAAGCAGAATTACTGCCGCCACACGGATCGCATTGGCGATCAGCACAGCTTCGGCAAATCCCATTATGCCACCGCTTCCGGTGAAAAGCAATACAAGTGCCACGATCACTGCCAGATGAAAGATCTGGAGAAGCAGCTGCCATTTTTCTTCTGTAAATGTCAGTACCACGATAAAAAGATACGCAGAAAGCACACCCAGAATCTGGCTTAAATTTACAACCGTGATCATTTCTTTTACAGAATCATACAAATCGCTGTAGAACAGTTTTACAAAAATCGGTGTTCCGATCTGTGCGCAGATAAAGAATACGAAGCTGACTCCGATTCCGATTCCGGTAAACATCATAAACTGTCTGCGGTTCATCCGCTCCTGTTTCCTTGTCAGATAGGAAATGATGATCGTGTTGACCGGAGCTACCAGAAGCACCAGTGTCTTGCCGATCAGGGAGGTCACATAATACTGCGTGACCGCCAGATGCCCGATCAGGTTTTCCAGAACAAGGCGGTCAATATTCAGTGTCAGATTGGTGATCAGGTACGAAAATACCAGAAAACCTCCACGCTGAAAAGCTTTGCCAAACCATTTGCTCCGGTCAAAAAATCCACGGAAAACCGTACCCGTTGCCGCGAGATAAATGATGGCAGCCGCCTCGCCGGTGATGAACACCAGAAACCAGTTTTTGGTGAGCAGATACAGACCGAATCCTGCCACATACCCCACGGTCAGGACGGTATAATAGATAAAATATTTCTGATAATTCAGGTTCAGTCGATATTCCACATCTCCGTAATAACGGAAGATCGTTGTCATCAGAAGAATGACTGTCCAGAGGATCACCAGCGGTGTCGTCATGGATGCTTTTGCCACGATCAGTGCCGCAGCCGTACCCACTCCGCCAAACAGCAGTAACAGAATATTATAATCTCCGTTGGATACCTCATAATCTCTTCGGACAACAAGGCGGCTGGTATTTAATGCCTGTCCGACGGACGGACAGAGAATCGCAACCAGCCCCATAAGATACAGCAGTTCACCAAGCTGGTCACTGCCCATGATGCGGTTCAGCAGAGGATATACAAGAACCTGCAGAACTCCGTTCATAAGCAGTGCGCCGCCTATGGTGTATGCTGTATTTGATACAATTCGTTTTTGATTTGTTTTTGCTGCCAAAAAACAGCCTCCTTATTTCTTCTTATATTTCTCACAGCGGTTTTCAAAGGATTTGCGTTTGCCGGAATTCAATACCGGAATCTCATCCACATATTCGACTGTGATTTCTGCTTCTTCGCCAAAATACGGACTGATAAAATCAAGGATTGCCTTTTCATCGATCTCATCTTTGTTTCCGTTCAGCCAGAGGGTATACTTCGCCACGTCTTCCTGAATGAAGCGATACTGATTAATTCCCTTCGCCATGGAAAGTCCGTTCAGAAGAACGAACGGAGAGACGATCCTTCCCCTGCAGTCGTAGATCATATCGCCGCGGCGGCCGTACAGTTCTTTCAGATACAGTTTAAAACGGCCGTTCTTTTCTTTTCGTTCATACACTGCCAGGTCTCCGTTATCATAGCGGATCAGAGGAATCGCATAATTATAAAGGTCTGTGATAACAATTCTTCCCAGTTCGCCCGGTTCTGCCGGTTCGTCACTGTCAAGTTTCAGAATCTCATAATAATAGCTTTCGCTGTCGATATAATAGCTTTCGTCTTCTTCCTTCTGAATTCCCATGATTCCGTTTTCTTCATTGGAATACCAGGATTTTACGGTACAGTTAAACTGACGCTCCAGCTGTCTTCGTATCTCACTCGGCATACTCTCAGAAATCGGCAGGATTGACTGTA
>CAVBVT010000123.1:0-7705 GCA_963598855.1 Eggerthellaceae bacterium | reverse complement strand
GCTAAACAAAAGGCTTTCAAGCTATAAGCGAACATATGTTGCTGCAAAACTGTGGCGATGATCTCAGCACAGAATTCCTGTCTTTAGAAAAAGTTTGAATTTAAGTTATCTTTACTGTCGTCCTGTTTGATCAGGCCAAGCAACTTTTCTGCTTTTCATTATACATTTTTTCTGATGAGATGCAAGCCTTTTATCTTATTTCAAAAAAATTTCTTTTTTTCCTGCGGTTCAACATCTTTACATCTTGTATGCAGCTGTTATATAATACAGTATGTAAAAGATTAATTTATCAACCATAGGATGTGATTATATGAAAATAGAAAAAATCAACGACAATCAGATCCGCTGCACACTGACGAAAGAGGATCTGGACAGTCATCAGATTCGTATCAGCGAGCTTGCCTACGGCACTGAAAAGGCCAAACGTCTCTTCCGTGATATGATGCAGCAGGCTCAGATACAGTTCGGTTTTGAGGCAGATAACATTCCGCTGATGATCGAAGCAATTCCCATAAATGCAGAGAGCATCATTCTCATCATTACCAAGGTAGAAGATCCGGAAGAACTGGATACCCGTTTTTCCAAATTTGCTCCTTTTAAAGGCGGCAAGCCTTCGGATACCGTAGAGATCGATGGTGCAGATAATATCATTGATATTTTCCAGAAACTCTGTGAATCCAAGCTGAAGAACCTTCCTCAGAAACCGGAAGAAAAGAAAACAGCAGCTGATGACGCACAGCCCGCAGAAAATCAGGATAATTCCCCTGTTTCCGAGAATTCTGTGAGACTTATCCGTCTGTATACATTCCCAGGGCTGGATGATGTGATCGCTGCTGCTCATGGCATGAACGGTTTCTTTGACGGTGATAACATTCTCTACCGCGAGGGAGAAGATGGTGTTTATCAGCTGGTTCTTCATCAGTCCGACTGCACACCTGAAGAATTTAACAAGGTCTGCAATATTCTTTCTGAATATGGAGTTGGCCGTGCATTCACTCCAGCAGGTGAGGCCTATCTCCGTGAACATGGAACTCTGATCGCGCAGAATGCCCTTCAGAAACTCCTTGTTCTCTGATACATGCATAATAAAACCGCTGCCGGAACTGCGATCTTTCTGATCTGCATTTTCCAACAGCGGCTTTTTTGTTTCAGCAAAAAAATTTCTGCTTACTCACCAAGAAAATCATTGATCTGTGCTACGAGAACGTCCGCATCCAGTCCATGGACCATAGCTGCCTCTTCCAGAGATTCCATCTGGGAAGACGGGCATCCAAGACAATGCATTCCTGCTCTCATAAGAATCGGTGCAATGTTCGGGTCTACAGTGAGAAGTTCGCCGATCAGCATGCTCTTTGTAACCTTTGCCATGATTGTATTCTCCTTTGCTCATTTATCGAAATATTTTCATTTCGTGTCTGCTATTATAATACGAAATCTCCATATAATCAACGGGTTGCTGCGCATTCTGTTGCCTGTCGCACAGACCTCTCTCTTTTTTAGGTTTGTTCCTAAATTTGTACTTGTATTCTTGGTACAGATATATTAGAATGGGAATAGAATCCCCAGTGGGGATACATACAACATATCATTATAAAGGAGGATATCAATTATGGCATATGTAATTTCTGACGAGTGCGTTAGCTGTGGAACATGTGAGGGTGAGTGCCCGAACGAGGCTATTTCTCAGGGAGATGAGCATTACATGATCGATGCAGACGCTTGCGTTGACTGTGGAACATGCGCTGAGGCCTGTCCAGTTGGTGCTATCTCTGCTGAGTAATGCACCATCAGCTATAAGCTACGATAATGAAAGAGGCTGTCGGTTTACCGGCAGCCCTTTTTGTTTCTTTTGTTCTTTTTTCCTTCTGTAGCAGCTGCCGCCTCTCTTCTGGCCTGCTGCTGTCTCCGTATGGCCTCGTCCAGCGAACGGCACCTGTATTCGCCTTCTTTTTTCCGCTGCATTTCTTCGTGGATCAGTCGTTCCAGAATCTCCTGAAATTCCATAATTTTATCATTATCTGATGCTTCCTGATCGGTTGCTTTAAAGTTTGCTGTTTCAAAATCTGCTTTTCTGATATCTGCTGACATATGTGTCTTCCCTGTCTCATAAACTTCCTGCAAATCTTCGTGCTGCAGTTGCGTTTCTTCCAGCGGGATATCTTCAATCTCCACTGCTTCTCCGTCCAGGATCTTAACATCCGACTTGACAGAACCCGGTGCATTCCTCGCCCTCTGCGGAATAAGAGCCTTTATTGCTTTCAGCTGAAGTCCCCTACTTTTTAATTCATTTATCTTAAGAAAAAGCTGGATATCATAGGGTGTATAATAGCGGTGTCCCAGTTCATTTCGCCCGATATGAAGGTCAAGTTCCTCCTCCCAGTAGCGCATAACATAGGATTTCACGCCAGTCATCGTCACGGCTTGTCTGACTGTGTATCTTTTTTCCATCGTGACGTCCCCCTTATGGTTGGATAGATGAATAGATGTGTAATTGTATCGTATGTTCCAGATAATGGAAACATAGTTATAGTATATCGCATCAGAAGTAAAATTGGCAAGAAATTTCGGTTGACATAAATCGACCGGATAAAAAGATAAAGCCGAAAAAACAAACAGGCTTCAGGATAAATACAAGTGTTCATCCTGAAGCCTGTTTATTTTTCCGTCTGCACGGCTCTACTTTTTCATGTTTACAAACTGTGTATATCTTGGCAGCCATACCAGTTCTACGGTTCCGATAGGGCCGTTTCTCTGCTTGGCTATGATGATCTCCGCAATATCCTTCTTCTCAGTATCCTTATGGTAATAATCATCTCGATATATGAACATTACCACATCGGCATCCTGCTCAATAGCTCCGGACTCTCGAAGGTCTGAGAGCATTGGTCTGTGATCAGGTCTTTGCTCTACAGCTCGGCTGAGCTGGGAAAGAGCGATCACCGGAACATCGATCTCCCTGGCAAGTGCCTTTAAAGATCTTGAGATATCAGAGATCTCCTGCTGACGGGAATCGGCTTTACCGCTTCCGCTCATCAGCTGCAGGTAGTCGATCATAATGATTCCCAGATTATGCTCCAGTTTATACTTTCGGCATTTAGACCGGAGTTCCGCAATGGAAATTCCCGGTGTGTCATCGATAATAAGGTTGGAACCACCGATAATATCCGCGCCTTCTACCAGTTTCGTCCAGTCCTCATCTTTCAGATTTCCGGTACGGAGATTCTGGGAATCTACATGGGATTCCATGGCAAGAAGTCGGTTTACCAGCTGTTCCTTTGACATCTCCAGACTGAAGATGGCTACTGTTACATCTTTACGGAACGCCATGTACTGGGCAATATTCAGTACAAAAGCTGTTTTTCCCATAGAAGGACGCGCCGCGATCAGTACAAGATCGGAAGGGTGCATACCGGATGTCTTGTAATCCAGATCAACAAATCCGGTTGGAATTCCGGTAACAGAACCTTTCAGCTTGGAAGCCTTCTCAATATTGCTGACTGCATTTAAAACAACCTGCTGGATTGGAACATAATCGCTTCCATTGGTTCTCTGAAGAATGTTGAATAATTTTTTCTCTGATTCTTCAAGAATGGTCTCTGTACTGTCCTTCTCCAGATAACAGGCATTGGCAACTTCCTCCGTGGTTCGTATCAGACGGCGGAGAACAGCTTTCTCACTTACAATATTTGCATAATATTTCACATTGGCAGAAGTAGGAACTGCTGCGATAAGATCACGGACATATTCCATACTGCTGATATCCGGCGGCAGTTCTTTCTCCTTCAGACGATTCTGCAGCGTGATCAGATCTACCGGTTTTCCCTCATTGCAAAGTTCCACCATGGCATCAAAAATAATGCCATACTGTTTCTGATAAAAATCATCACTGGTCAGGATCTCGGAAGCTACCAGGATCGCATCACGATCCAGGATCATGGAACCGATCACTGACTGCTCTGCCTCAATACTATGAGGAAGAATCCTCTTGATCAATGCCTCTTCCATTTATTATGCCTCTTTTACCCAAACCTTAAGGCTTCCGGTTACTTTCGGATGAAGACGTACCGGAACATTGGTAACGCCAAGATTACGGATCGGGTTCTCCAGCTGAAGTTTTTTCTTGTCAATATCGAGGTTCAGCTGTTTCTTCGCTGCCTCGCAGATTTCTTTGGAGGACACAGAACCGAATGTTCTTCCGCCCTCTCCTACTTTCAGAGTAAGGATGACTTCTTTTGTGGAAAGTTCCTCCGCAAAAGCCTTGGCTGCGTCAAGGTTCTCCTGAGCAACCTTCTCCTCGTTTGCCTTACGGAGCTTAAGGTCATTAAGGTTCTTAGAAGTAGCCTCAACGCCAAGTTTCTTAGGCAGGATCATATTTCTTGCATATCCGTCACTTACATTTACAATCTGTCCCTTTTTTCCCAGGGATTTAACATCTTCCAGAAGAATTACTTTCATTTCTCCCGTTCTCCTTCCTGATATAATTGGTCTATGATTTCTTTCAGCATTCTCTCGGTCTCATCCATTGTGTCTTTTACCTGAGCACCGGCGATATTTAAGTGTCCGCCGCCTCCCATTCGCTCCATCATGACCTGTACATTGACTTCATCGATGGCTCTGGCACTGATATAAACCTCGTTATTATAGCTGGTAAGAACAAAAGATGCTTTGACTCCGGCAATATTCAAAAGCTCATTGGCTGCCTGCGCGCCTACGACAGTAGGGCTGTCCAGACCTTCACTTGGGCATCTGGCAATGGCAAAATAATCTCTGTAGATCTCCGCTGTACGGACAGCCTCAGCTCTTGCCTTGTAGGAGTCAATATTATCACGGAGCATCTTGCGCACACGTGTCACGTCCGCTCCGCATCTGCGCAGGAATGCAGCAGCCTCAAAGGTTCGCACACCCGCTCTTGTTGTAAAGTTGTTGGTATCGATCATGATACCTGCATAAATACAGTCTGCCTCGATACTTCTAAGCTTCAGTCCATCTGCAAAATACTGCAGGATCTCGGCGATCATCTCGCAGCTTGAGGAAGCATAAGGCTCCACATAGGAAAGCACTGCATTCTGGATCACCTCACTGCCCCGGCGGTGATGATCCAGCACCACAATGGTCTTTGTCATATAAAGAAGATCCTGGCACTCTGTATAGCTTGGCTTGTTCGTATCAACAACAACCACGACTGTATTGTTATCTACCAGTTCTTTCGCCTGACTGCTGTCCACAAACATGGATGGCTCATAATCCGGATTCTCCATAAATCCGCTCATCAGCGGACGAATGGATGTCGTCGGATCGTTGATCACAATGTGCACCGGCTTGCCAAGAGTCTTACCTGCCCGGTAAATACCGATTCCGGCTCCCAGCGCATCTACATCTGTGATCTTATGTCCCATAACGACCACACGGTCTTTGGTACTCATAAACTCCTTGAGAGCCTGAGCCTTAACACGTGCCTTCACACGGGTAGATTTCTCCATCTGCTGGGCCTTGCCGCCAATATAGGTGATATTATTGCCGTTTTTGATCACGACCTGATCGCCGCCGCGTCCCAGTGCCATCTCAATGGCAATTCGGGAATACTCATAATTCTGGATATAAGTTGACGCATTTAAGCCCACGCCAATACTTAAAGTCACAGCCATCTCATTACCGATATTAACAGTCTTGACTTCGTCCAGAATATGGAATCTCTGCTCCTTCAAGGTCTCAAGAGAACTCTGACGCATGATCAGAAGATATTTATCCTTCTCAAGCTTCTTTACGAGGCCGTCAAAATTGGAAAAATATTTCGTGATCTTTCGGTCGATCAGAGCGATCAGCAGAGATCTGCGCACATCTTCCACGCTCTCAAGAGCTTCCTCGTAGTTATCCAGATAAGCCAGAGCCACAACCAGCTTGTTGTCCTCATTCTTCTGAATGTATTCTTTAAGCTCTGTCTCGTCATAGAGATACATGGCGATCAGGCTGACATTCTGCGACATATCCTCAAGAATATCCGCATGGCTTACCACCTCGCCCATGGTCACTCTCTGCATGGAAACCCGGTAGATACGTTCCCCGAAATGAGTGCTCATCTCGGAAATCTCCTGTTCCTCTGCCACTGGAAGCTTGTCCGGTGTGATATCCGGAAAAACTGTGCTGATATTTTTTTTATAAAACTGATCCCTTCCCGTGATCTCCGAAAAAATACGGTTGGACCAGATCATGCGGCCTTCCATATCCATAATGGCATACGGCAGTGCCAGTTCCTCCAGCATCCTCTTCTCCACCACATCATACTGATTGGCAAATGCGATCATGTCATTGATGATCAGCGGTTTGTGATATCGGAAAAGCTGTACTGCAATAAATATATAGATCACAGTACCTACAGACACCAGAATTCCGGCCTTCACACTTACAATAAACACCAGCAGATCCAACAGCACCACCAGAGCTGAAAGATACAGCGGCCAGCGCATAAAGTGTTTCATAGGCCCTTTAAATTTGACTTTGTTGTTCATTGCTTTTTCCTGTTCTCAACGTAATTTAAACCACAAGTTATCTGTTATTATACCAGATTTCTTATTACAATTCCATAGTTATGATGAAATCTGTTGCATCTGGTAAACCTCTTATGACATTACAGAAAACAAAAACAGGGCCGCTGCTGCCCAGATGACTGCTCATCTGTTTCACAACGACCCTGCGGATGATCGGAATTAGTCCTGAACGTATGGCATCAGGGACATATGACGTGCTCTCTTAACAGCAACTGTCAGTGCTCTCTGATGTTTCGCGCAGTTACCTGTAATTCTTCTCGGGAGAATTTTACCTCTCTCGGAAACATACTTTCTTAACTTTGCTACATCCTTGTAATCGATCTCGTTATTCTCTTTACCGCAGAATACACAAACTTTTTTTCTTCTGCGTCCGCCTCTTCTCTTCATCGGAGAATCTGGTCTCTCGCCTCTATTGTAAGCCATGATTGTTTCCTCCTATCTTATTCATACCATCTGTACTGTCAGATGTTCTAGTTGAACGGCAGCTCCTCGTCAATTCCGTCCGGAATGTTCATGAAGCCGTCGGCGCTTGCTGCGCTCGGACTTGGCATAGACGGTGCAGGTGCTGCATTTGTCTGAGGATGGCTTGCTGCATAACTGTCACTGGATGACTTGCTCTCAGCAAATTCCTGCTCCTCGACAACAACCTCTGTCGTATAAACCTTCTGTCCCTCACGGTTCGTATAGCTTCCTGTCTGGATACGTCCCGTAACTGCAATTTTCAGTCCCTGTCTGAAATACTTCTCCGCAAACTCTGCTGTACGTCCGAAAGAAACACAGCTGATAAAATCAGCACTTGCCTCTCCGTCACGACGGAATCTGCGGTCAACTGCCAGTGTATATCTGGCGATTGCCAGGGCATTTTCTCCTGCGGAATATCTTACCTCAGGATCTCTTGTCAAGCGTCCCATTAATATTACTTTGTTCATCGTTCTACCTCTCTTATGATTTCACTTAACTGAACAGGTTCTTAATGGTGTTTTCGAAAATCCGCTGCAAAAATTATGCCTCTTTCTTGACAACCAGGTATCTTAATACATTGTCCATGATGCGGACATGTCTCTCGATCTCCGCTGGGCACTGAGAATCTGCTTCAAACTGAATAAAATAGTAGAAGCCTTCATGCATTTTCTGAATTTCGTAAGCTAATTTCTTCTTAC
>CAVBVT010000122.1:0-8150 GCA_963598855.1 Eggerthellaceae bacterium | reverse complement strand
TGCAGATCGACAAAGCCGCGCGTTATATTGGCGGGGAAGTCAATGCAGTTATGAAAAACAAAGATGATGTAGATATCCGCTTTGCCATGTGCTTCCCGGATGTCTACGAAATCGGCATGTCCAACCTTGGCATGATGATCCTCTACAACATGTTTAACCAGCGTGAGGACGTATGGTGTGAGCGCCTTTTTTCTCCGTGGCCGGATCTGGATAAGGTGATGAGGAAACAGAAGATTCCGTTATTTGCACTGGAGTCCCAGGAGCCGGTTCGGGATTTTGATTTTCTTGGCATTACTCTTGGCTATGAGATGTGTTATACCAATATTCTGCAGGTACTTGATCTCAGCGGTATTCCGCTGAAAAGTGCTGACCGTGGGGAGGATTTTCCGATTGTGATCGGTGGTGGTGCCTGTGCATACAATCCGGAGCCGCTGGCACCGTTTTTTGACCTGTTCTATATTGGAGAGGGCGAGACGGTTTACGATGCCCTTTTTGATGCTTATAAAGCCAATAAGAAGGCTGGCGGCAGCAGGAGGGATTTCCTTCTGGCAGCAGCTAAGATCCCGGGAATCTATGTTCCGTCCCTTTATGAAGTTACCTATAAAGAAGATGGAACGATCGCTTCTTTTGCACCAACAGAAGAGGGCGTTCCGGAGAAAGTCCAGAAACAGCTGATCATCGATATGGAGAAAGAGTACCGTGCTGTGGAGGCACCGGTTGTTCCACATATTAAAGCCACACAGGATCGTGTAACTCTGGAGATCCAGAGAGGATGTATCCGCGGATGCCGTTTCTGTCAGGCAGGAATGATCTACCGTCCTACCCGTGAACGTGATGTGGAGACCCTGAAAGAATCTGCACGTATTATGCTGAAAAATACAGGCCATGAAGAGATTTCCCTCAGTTCTTTAAGCTCCAGTGATTATTCTCAGCTGAAAGAACTGGTGAATTTCCTGATCGAGGAATTCCACGGAAAAGCAATCAATATTTCCCTGCCTTCTCTTCGAATTGATGCTTTTGCGCTGGATGTTATGAGCAAAGTACAGGATGTAAAGAAAAGCAGCCTGACTTTTGCGCCGGAAGCAGGATCTCAGCGTCTTCGTGACGTTATCAACAAAGGTCTGACAGAGGAAGTAATCCTCCATGGTGCAGGAGAAGCATTCAAAGGCGGCTGGAATCAGGTAAAGCTTTACTTTATGCTTGGTCTTCCCACGGAAACAGAAGACGATATGAAAGGAATCGCACATCTGGCCCAGAAGATTGCAGAAACCTATTACGAAGTTGTTCCGAAAGAACAGCGCAAAGGCAAAGTGCAGATCAATGTCAGCACTTCATTCTTTGTGCCAAAGCCGTTTACTCCGTTCCAATGGGCTCCTATGTACACAGAACAGGATTTTGTGGAGAAAGCGAAAGTGGTTAAAAGCGAGATCCGTGCCCAGCTGAATCAGAGAAGTATCCGTTACAACTGGCATGAGCCGGATGTAACAGCACTGGAAGGTTTCCTTGCACGTGGTGACAGACGCTGCGCGGATGTAATTTTAAAAGCGTACAAAAAAGGTGCCCTTTACGATGCCTGGACAGAAAATTTTGATTATGATATCTGGAAAGAGGCTATGGCTGAATGTGGGGTAGATATGACATTCTACACACTTCGTGAGAGAAGTCTGGATGAGATCCTTCCGTGGGATTTCATTGATACGGGTGTGAGCCGCAAATTCCTGGAGCGTGAATGGCAGCGTGCAAAAGAGGGTGTTGTGACAGAAAACTGCCGTCAGAAATGTTCCGCTTGCGGAGCTATGAAATATAAAGGAGGTGTCTGCCTTGAAGGTAAGAATTAAATTCAGCAAAGAAGGTCCGATGAAGTTTGTGGGACATCTGGATACCATGCGTTATTTCCAAAAAGCACTGCGCCGTGCAGAACTTCCGGTAGCTTTTTCCGGCGGATACAGCCCGCATATGATCATGTCTTTTGCAGTTCCCCTTGGTGTGGGAATGGAAAGCCTGGGAGATTATTTTGATCTGGAAATGGCAGAAGATATGCCGACTGGTGTGATTGCAGCGCGCCTGGAGGAGCAGATGGCTGAGGGAATGCATATTGTAAGTGTTCGCAAGGTGGAAGATGGAAAAGCAGGCAAGGCGATGGCACTGGTGGCAGCAGCGGATTATCTGGTAGAGTTCCGCCCTGGCAAAGAGCCTGCTGTTGACTGGAAAAACCGTGTGGAAGAGTTCCTGGCCCGTCCGGAGATCAAAGTTACAAAGCAGACAAAGCGCAGCGAAAAAGAGAGCGATCTTCGTCCGAATATTTATAAAATGGAAGTTCGTGACAATGGATTTTTCTACATGCTGGCATCTGCAAGTTCCAATTACACAAAACCGGAGCTTGTTACCAACACATTTTTTGAATGGCTGGGAGAAACACTTCCGGAATTTGCATTCACAGTAACGCGTCTGGAAATGTATGCAGATAACGGAGAAAATGCAGATCCGCGTTTTGTAACGCTGGAATCATTAGGTGAGGAAATTGAGTAAGCTGATCATAACCCGAATGGAGATCCATGGTGTTCCCTGCACGGTTGCAGCTCTTGCGGAAGATGACCGTATTGTGGAACTGAGACTGGAGTCTGACGATGAAAAATCTATTCTTGGAAATATTTATACAGGACAGATAGAGAATATTGCAGCGAATATACAGGCTGCTTTTGTACAGATCGCACCGGGAAAAAGGTGCTATTATCCTCTCGCTGAGGCTGAGCGTGCTGTTTTTTCCGCAGGAAGAAAAGGAAATGGTCCGCTGCGTCCGGGAGACGAACTTCTTGTCCAGGTAAGCCGCGATGCAATGAAGGGAAAACTGCCAGCACTGACTTCCAATCTGAATTTTACGGGAAGATATCTTGTTCTTACAACCGGTGATAAGAAATTCGGGCTGTCCTCCAAATTATCCCAGGAAGACAGACACCGTCTCAGCGGATGGCTCAGGGACGAAGCGGAACGTCCGGATAAGGAGTTTGGAATCATTGTCCGTACAAACGCTGCAGATGCATCTAAAGAGGAGATACTGAAGGAACTGGAATGGCTGAAAATCCGTTATCATAAAGCCGTAGTGCAGGGACGAAACCGTACATGCTTCAGCCTTGTGATGGAGACAGAGCCGTTTTATGTTGCGGCTGTCCGTGATGCTTACGGGCGTGATCTGGACGAAATCATTACAGATGTGCCGGAGATCCGGGAAATGATCACAGGATATCTGGAAGAGATCAGTCCGGAATTAACAGAAAAGCTTCGTTTTTATCAGGATAAACTTCTTCCCCTTTATAAGCTGTATCGTGTGGAAACAGCACTGGAAACTGTCCAGAAAGAAAAAGTCTGGCTGAACAGCGGTGGATTTCTCGTGATCCAGCAGACGGAAGCCTTCGTTTCTATTGATGTAAACAGCGGCAAATATACAGGTAAGAAAAAAATGGAAGAAACTTTCCGGAAGATCAATCTGGAAGCTGCTTCTGAGATCAGCCGTCAGCTTCGGCTCAGAAACCTTTCAGGTATCGTTTTGATTGACTTCATTAATATGGAAAGTCAGGATCACAGAGATGAGCTGTTCCATGTTTTGCAGAAACTTCTGCGGAAAGATCCGGTCAAGAGCCGCGCCATTGACATCACGCCACTGCACATCCTGGAGATGACCAGAAAGAAGGTCAGACGTCCGGTTATTGAAGATATCCGCGAGATTGCAAAAAAATAACAAAAAATTTCAAAAAACTATTGACAGAGCACTATGTCGCTGTTATTATAAACGAGTATGCCGCACAAAGAGGTTAAAGTGCTTCGGATTTGATCCAGAGGCCACCGAATTTGGCGAGTAAATAATTAGGAGGTGCCACAGATGTACGCAATTATTGCAACAGGTGGTAAACAGTACAAGGTTGCCGAGGGTGACGTAATTAAAGTTGAAAAGCTCGGTGTAGAAGCTGGTGAAACCGTAACATTTGACAACGTAATCGCAGTTAGCAATGACGGATTAAAAGTTGGCGAAGATGTAAAAGATGCCAGTGTTACCGCTTCTGTAGTTGAAAACGGTAAGAATCGTAAGGTCATCGTTTACAAATACAAACGCAAAACTGGATATCACAAGAAAAACGGACACAGACAGCAGTACACCAAAGTTAAGATCGAAAAGATTAACGGTTAATCTGGTGTCATCATGATTACAATTAATGTCAGAAAGAAAAACGGATCCTACGAAGAATTTATTTCAAAAGGACATGCCGGTTATGCAGAAGCCGGACAGGATATTGTCTGTGCTGCTGTGTCTGCGCTGGTCATTACCACTGTGAATTCCCTTGAGAGATTTACAGATGATAAGTTTGAGGTGCAGGAGAATGAGGGATTTGTTTCCATACATTTTAAAGAATCTCTTTCCGAGAGAGGAATGCTCCTTATGGATTCCCTGCTTCTTGGTCTGACGGAAATTGCTGGTAGTTATAACAATCGATATTTGACAGTAAAAGTCAAGGAGGTGTAACAACAATGATGAAGATGAACCTTCAGTTATTCGCACATAAAAAGGGAGTTGGTTCTACAAAGAACGGTCGTGATTCCGAGTCTAAGAGATTAGGTGCGAAAAGAGCAGACGGACAGTTTGTAAAAGCCGGAAACATTCTTTACAGACAGCGCGGAACCAAGATTCACCCAGGTGAAAATGTAGGCTGCGGTAAAGACTATACTTTATTTGCACTTACAGACGGAGTCGTAAGATTCACAAGAAAAGGTCGCGATAAGAAACAGGTTTCTATCGTTCCTGTAGACGCAGAGTAATGAAATAGGTAAAAGGCTTCAAATCGATCCGGTTTGGAGCCTTTTTTTGGAATAGAGGTGTAATATGTTTGCAGACAGAGCCAGGATCATTATCCGCTCCGGTAAAGGCGGCGATGGACATGTAAGTTTCCGCCGTGAGCTGTATGTACCAAATGGCGGTCCGGACGGCGGCGATGGCGGCCGCGGCGGGGATGTGATTTTTGAGATCGATGAGGGTCAGAATACTCTCGGAGACTACAGACACAGAAGAAAATATAAAGCAGAAGACGGACAGGAAGGCGGCAAGAAACGCTGCCACGGTGCAGATGGCAAAGATGTTGTCCTGAAAGTTCCGGAAGGAACGGTTATCATGGATGCTGAGTCCGGCAAGGTTATTGCAGATATGTCCGGTGAGAACCGCAGACAGATCGTATTAAAGGGCGGCCGCGGCGGCAAAGGAAACCAGCACTATGCGACTGCAACTATGCAGGTTCCGAAATACGCACAGCCAGGACAGCCTGCACAGGAGCTGGAAGTACTTCTTGAGCTTAAGGTGATCGCAGATGTTGGTCTTGTGGGATTCCCTAATGTAGGTAAATCCACATTTCTTTCCCGTGTGACAAATGCGCAGCCAAAGATCGCCAACTATCATTTCACAACATTAAGCCCGAATCTTGGTGTTGTAGATACAGATAACGGCGGTTTTGTTATTGCAGATATCCCTGGACTGATCGAAGGGGCATCTGAAGGTGTGGGACTTGGACATGAATTCCTCCGTCATATTGAGCGTACACGAGTTATTATCCACATTGTAGATGCAGCATCCGTAGAAGGCCGTGATCCGGTGGAGGATATCCACAAGATCAATAAAGAGCTGGAAGCATACAATCCGGAGATTGCAGCCAGACCACAGGTAATTGCAGCAAACAAGATCGACTGTATTTTTGATAATGGGGAAGAGAACCCTATCGATCGCCTGAAAGCAGAATTTGAGCCGCAAGGTATTTCCGTATATCCGATTTCAGCAGTTACCGGACAGGGCGTCAGAGAGCTTCTTTTCCATGTGAAAGAGCTTCTTGATAAGAGTCCTATGAAACCGGTGGTATTTGAACAGGAATTCTTCCCTGAGGATGTTCTTGTGAATGAGAATCTTCCATTTACAGTAGAACGCAGTGAAGAAGATCCGGAGATCTTCCTTGTAGAAGGTCCTAAGATTGAAAAAATGCTTGGCTATACAAATCTGGATTCCGAGAAAGGTTTTGCTTTCTTCCAGAGATTCCTTAAAGAAGGCGGCATTCTGGAAGAACTGGAAAAAGCTGGTATTCAGGAAGGCGACACAGTACGTATGTATGGCTTTGATTTCGACTATTATAAATAAGAGGTATTGATTAGATGACAAGTAAGCAGAGAGCATATTTAAAAGGCCTTGCCATGACAATGGATCCGATCCTCCAGCTTGGCAAGGGAGGTCTTACTCCTGAGAACACTGCTGCTGTTGAGGAAGCTCTTGCAGCACGTGAACTGATCAAGATTAGCGTTCTCCAGAACTGTCTGGAAGATCCGCGCGAGATGGCACAGGTTCTTGCAGAGAGAACAAGATCTCAGGTAGTACAGGTGATCGGTAAAAAGATCGTTCTCTACAGAGAAGGTAAAAAGGATAAGAAAAAGATCATTCTTCCGTGATTTCGGGAGGTTTCAAATGAACAAGGCAGTAAAAAAAATAGGAATCATGGGCGGCACATTTGATCCCATCCATATGGGACACCTGATCCTTGGAGAAAAAGCATATGAACAGCTGGGTCTTGATAAAGTTCTGTTTATGCCATGCGGGAATCCGCCCCATAAACGGAACCGGACAGGCCGGGCAACAGATACACAGCGTTCAGAGATGGTCCGTCTTGCTATAGAAAATAATCCGCATTTTGAGTTATCTCTGATGGAGATGCATGAGGAAGGTTATACTTATACCTATCGGACTCTGGAACAGCTGAAAAAACAGAATCCGGATACAGAGTATTATTTTATTATTGGTGCAGATTCTCTTTACAGTTTTGACAGCTGGCGGGAGCCAGGGCGTATCTGCCAGGCGGCAGTTCTGGTAGTTGCAACAAGAGATCATACACCTGTTAAAGAGCTTGACCAGCAGATGGAACTTCTGTCCAGACGTTATAATGGGAAATTTGTGCGTCTGGATACCATGAACATTGATGTTTCCAGTGAACTTCTCCGTTCCTGGCACAGAAGTGGGCAGAGCCTGCGCTACTATGTTCCCCAGCCTGTGATTTCCTATATCGAAAAAAACGGTATTTATAAAGGAAATGATTCAGATGGGAAAATATGATTTTGTAAAAATAAAAAAGAAGCTTTCCAAATATCTGGACGAGGCCAGATTTGAGCATACAATGGGAGTTATGTATACATGTGCATCTCTTGCAATGGTTTACGGCTATGATCTAGAGGATGCACAGGCTGCAGGTCTTCTTCATGACAGTGCCAAGTGTATTCCTAATAAGAAGAAACTGAAACTGTGCAGCCAGCATGATATTCCGGTATCTGATTTTGAGAAGGATCATCCGTTTCTTCTTCATGCAAAACTGGGTGCGTATGTGGCCAGCAGCAAATATGATATCAAGGACGAAGAGATTCTGACAGCGATAACATATCATACAACAGGGCGTCCGGGGATGAGCCTGCTGGAGAAGATCGTGTATATTTCAGATTATATTGAGCCAATGCGTGACAAAGCACCGAATCTTCCAAAAGTACGTAAGATCGCTTTTGAGGATCTGGACGAGTGTATGTATGAGATCCTTAAGGACACGCTGGAATATCTGGAAGAAAATCCGAAAGAGATCGATAGTACAACCAGAGATGCCTATGTCTATTACAAAGATCTCCATGACAGGAAAATGCAGGATACTGCCAACAGACAGGAGGAATAAAATTCTATGAGTATCGAAAAAGATATGGTCCGAATTGCCTGCAAGGCATTGGATGATAAAAAAGCAAAGGATATCAAGATTATTGATATTCATGAAGTTTCTGTGATCGCAGATTATTTTGTGATCGCAAGTGCTTCCAACCAGAATCAGGTACAGGCCATGGTGGACAACGCAGATGAAATGCTTGGCCGTGCCGGATATGAGGCAAAACAGATCGAAGGAACAAGAAACTCTAGCTGGGTTCTTATGGATTACGGCGATGTGATCATTCATATCTTTGATGAAGAGAATAGACTTTTCTATGATCTGGAAAGAATCTGGAGAGATGGAAAGATCCTTGATGCACAGGAGTTCCTGGCTGAGGAAGAGTAAGTGTAGTTTGCAATAAATATATTATGTAAACTTCTATAATAGTTTCTA
>CAVBVT010000121.1:0-8293 GCA_963598855.1 Eggerthellaceae bacterium | reverse complement strand
ACTGGAATAAGCTTCAAAGAGAAAGTTATATTTCGTTGGCAGCAGGAGGATTATTTACAATCGCAATGAGTTTGCTGGGAATAGTCTTTCTTCGAAGTCTTTTATACGGGATACAGACTCCGGTAGAAGCTTATTCGTATGCATACAGATATCTCTGGATCATCTTTCTGGGACTTCCGGTCACCTTTGTTTATAACTGGTGTGCAGCAGCTTTGAGAGCGGCAGGAGATACAGTTACCGGTTTATGGACATTGGTGCTTTCCATGCTGATAAATTTTGGACTGGATCTGATTTTTGTGCTGTTGCTGCATATGGATACAGAAGGGACAGCTGCTGCAACAGTAATTGCGCAGCTGTTTTCTGTAGGCGCAAGTCTTTTTGTCATGAAGAAAAAATGTCCGTTCTTTTTCTTCACCAGAAAGGAAATGCAGATGGATCGCTATCTTCTTAAGAGAAGTGTGAATCTGGGACTTGTATCTGCATTGCATCAGTCCAGTCTTTATATAGGAAAGCTGCTGGTGCAGGGAATTGTTAACACTGGTGGAACAGATGTCATATCTGCATATACGGCAACATCCAGAATAGAAGGGTTTGCCAATTCTTTTGGGGACAGCGGAGCGGCAGCAGTATCAGTTTTTACAGCACAAAATTATGGTGCGGGAAACAGGAAGCGGATAAAGCAGGGCTTAAAAAAAGCAATGCAGATGCTGCTTATACTGGCTGTTCTCTTATCCATATTGATGGTCATTCTTACACAGCCGGCAGTAAAGCTTTTGATGGGTAATCCCTCAGAAACAGTGATAGAAAACACCAGAGAATATATGAATGTGATATCCTGCTTTTATGTGTTTTGTTTTGTAGGAAACACATTCGTAGGATACTATAGAGGGACAGAAAGAGTAAAGATTCCAGTAATAGGATCTGTGCTGCATATTACGATCAGAGTAATTTTATCTCAGATACTCATAAAAAAATATCATCTGGCAGCAGTAGCTATTGCAACAGGGCTCGGCTGGACAACCGTAGTGATCTACCAGTTGATCATCTACCATTCAGAGAAAAGAGCTGCTAAATTGTAAAATATTTGCAGAGTCAAAAACAGCAGGAGAGTGTAGTTTAAATTACGTTCTTCTGCTGTTATTTAGCGGACAAATATTTGCCCATAGATAAACTTTGTTATACTTTGATGTTTTTATTTTTTCTCAAATATATCTTCACGGGTTATATTCTTAGCCCATTTTCCACTGAGATATCTTTTAATGACCCAAGGCCATTTCACAAATTCATCGGTACAGAGGAGAAAATAAACCCAGAGTACCGGAAGCTTCAGTACGAATGCGGCAAAGAACCCAAGCGGTACTGCATATACCCACATATCAATGGTATCGCAGATCAGTCCGAATTTTGTATCACCGCCGGCGCGGAACACACCTGCGATCAGGGTAGTATTTACTGCGGCTCCCATAATATAATAACTGCTGATCAGAAGCATATATTTAAGGTAGTGCATGGCTGTTGGTGTAAGCGAAGCAAATTTCAGAACAAATGGTGTTGCTCCAAGAATGATCAGCCCGCCAAAAGCACCTGCGATCACGGTCAGCTTTAAAGTCTTGGAAGCGTATCTCTTGGATCGCTCCAGATCTCCCTGTCCCATAACATTTCCAAGCAGGATGCCGCCTGCACTTGCAATTCCGAAACAGAAAACAGTTCCGATATTACGGACAACCACCACCAGGGAATTGGCGGCAACTGCATCTGTGCCAAGATGTCCAAGGATCACGGAATACATGGAAAAACCAACACTCCATGCGATATCGTTGCCAAGGGCAGGCAGGGAAAGCCGTACAAAATCGCCGAAGAGTACTTTGTTTTTGATAAACATATACCGGAGATCCAGCCGTACATACTGGCTGGAAGCCGATACAATGAAACATGCGATCAGCTCGATCGTTCTGGAAAGTGCAGTTGCAATGGCAACACCGGTAGCACCCAGTTTCGGTGCACCAAACAGTCCGAAAATAAATGTGGCATTTAAAAGGATATTCAATCCAAAAGCCAGCATATTCATAGCCATGCTGGTTGTTACCCGTCCAATGCTTCGAAGTACGGCAAGATAAACCTCTGTCATACCCCAGCAGATATAGGTAATACCCATAATACGGATATAAGATGATCCAATACGCAGAAGCTCTGGATCATTGGTAAAAAGCTTCATCATCATCTGCGGCATGGTAAATGCAACAAGAGCTACCAGGATCGAGATGATCATGGAAAAACGAAGTGCAATGCCTTCAATGATCTGAATAGCTTTGTAATCCCCTTTTCCGTAATACTGGGCACAGAGCAGGGTGGCACCTGTACCGAGACCGTAGTACACCATAAACAGGATATTGGAATAATTCGCTGCCAGGGATACTGCGGAGATGGATGACTGGCCTACGAAGTTCAGCATGATAACGTCAGCAGAATTGACGGCTGCACTTAGCAGGTTCTGAATGATGATCGGGACGACAAGCTTGAAGATCTGCGGATAAAAATCATCCCTCTGTGAAAATTGATTATTCATTTCCTCCTCCCCCAAATTTATGATCATAGCCTCATGAATATTGTGAAATCCACAGGCACTGTAACTGTGTCAGCTTCTGTAAAAAAGTAAAAGCAGACATAGTGTTGCTGGTCACAGAGCGAGCAGCAACGACATAGTTGCACGATAACATAGTTTGCAGCCAGTGTCAATCGGCAAACTGCAAAATTGTTTAAACAACTTATGGGAAAATAACGAAGCAAAGTACGCGAAGTAAATATCATCGTTTTATGCAAAAAAATGCATAAAAAATCATATCACCGGTTGTTGAGATTTCCAATCCGTGATACACTGAATGCAAATCGTGAAACAATCGCGTTCATGAACATACAGTAAAGCGGAACAGAGATATCCGCCTTACGAAAGATATTTTCAGAGAAAGAGGAGTAAAGCACATGCCAGTTTTTGATTTCAGTGCAGCACCGGCAGATAATAATGAGAAAAAAAGCCAGTGCACATATACAACATTCCATTCCAATGAAACAACGGCAACACCGGAGAAACCGGTACTGATTCTGGATAACAGCAAGAGAGAGTGGAAACATCATTCCTGCGGATATTTTTCCAATCCAGCGAAACAGACAGCTTTTGAATTTAAGGAAGAGGACGGTGTTTTTCCGGCAGATATCCTGAAGATCGATTCCCGTTTCACAAGCCTGATCAAATGGCTTGGGGAAAACCATATCAACATCCGTCTTTCCGGAAAGAATACAGAAGAGGGATATGCAGTTTACAAGATCCGTGAGATCGCTTTTGGCGGCGGCACCAAGCTTTCTGCTGAGGATGGATTCCTTCAGTTTATGATCGACCGTCTTTTTGCAAGCAGTGCACCTGCTGAAGTAAATGAGGATGAAGACGAGGATGAAGACGGCGATGATATGAAGCTGACCAGTATCCAGAGTATCACAGATTTTATGACCTGTGCAGGAAAAACCATGCCTGACAACATCCGTCTCTGGGCGAGGCGTAACCTTGCAGTGGCCCGTTCCCACGAAGTTTCCCAGGAGGAGAGACGCCATGCGCAGCGTGCTCTGTCCATCATGATGAACATTCAGTGGAAGCATAATTATTTTGAATCCATTGATCCGAAGGAAGCACGCCGTATCCTGGATGAAGAGCTTTATGGAATGGAGCGTGTGAAACAGAGGATCATTGAGACGATCATTCAGATCAACCGTACCCATACACTTCCTGCATACGGACTTCTTCTTGTAGGACCGGCAGGAACCGGTAAATCCCAGATCGCCTATGCAGTTGCCAGAATCCTCAAGATGCCGTGGACAACTCTTGATATGAGTTCCATCAACGACCCGGAGCAGCTGACAGGAAGTTCCCGTGTTTATGCCAATGCAAAACCTGGAATCATTATGGAAGCTTTCTCCATGGCAGGAGAGTCCAACCTGGTATTTATCATCAACGAGCTTGACAAAGCTGCATCAGGAAAAGGCAACGGAAATCCGGCAGATGTGCTTCTGACACTTCTGGATAATCTTGGATTTACAGACAACTATATGGAATGTATGGTTCCGACAGTTGGTGTTTACCCGATTGCAACAGCTAATGACAAATCCCAGATCAGTGCGCCTCTGATGTCACGTTTTGCAGTGATCGACATTCCAGATTACACACCGGAAGAAAAGAAGATCATCTTCTCCAGATTTGCACTTCCGAAAGTTCTGAAACGCATGAGCCTGAAACCGGAAGAATGTATTGTAACAGAGGAAGCACTGGATGCAGTAATCGAGAAATTTGCAGATACCACCGGAATCCGTGATCTTGAGCAGGCAGCAGAGCATATCGCAGCGAATGCACTGTATCAGATCGAGGTAGATCATGTAAAAGCTGTTACTTTTACACCGGAGATGGTAAGAGATCTTCTTGATTAAAAATATCAGGATAATATTGGAATCAGGGATTGCCTCCGGCGAAAGAAAAGAGTATAATGGAATAAAAATATGTGCGCGTGAACGCAAAAGTAAAAACAAACGCTTGGAGGATAAAATATGGCAGTAACGTTACAGCAGATCGCAGAAGCTGCAGGGGTTTCAAGAGGTACTGTAGACAGGGCACTGAATAACCGCGGCCGCATCCGTCCTGAGGTAGAGGAAAAGATCAAGAAGATCGCTCAGGAAATGGGATATCAGCCCAGCCGTGCAGGCCGTGCCCTTGCCATGGCGAAACGAAAGATCCGGATTGGTGTGATCCTTCAGTATATGAAAACACCTTTTATGCAGCAGGTTTTAAAAGGTGTTATGACAGCTAAAGAAGAAGTGGAAAGTTTTGGCGGAACAGTAAAGATCTATGAGATCGAAGGTGTGGAGCCTGAGAAAGTAATGGCTGCTATGGAAGAGCTGAGAGAAGAAGGGTTTAATGGAATTGCCATGACTCCGTCCGAAGATCAGCTTCTGAAAGCCAGGATCAATCAGTACAGTGAAGAATATGGGATTCCTGTGGTAACATTTAATGCGGATCTGGAAGACACAAAGAGACTTTGTTTTGTAGGCCAGGATACTTTCCAGTCCGGCCGGACCGCGGCAGGCCTGATGAATGAGATGACAGGCGGAAAAGGACAGGTTGCGATTATTTCCGGTCAGGTTGCCAACCCTGGACTTATCAGCAGACAGAAAGGTTTTACCACGGAGATCAAGGAGCGTTTTCCTGAGCTTGAGGTTGTTGATATCCGATATTCTTATGATGATGAGTGGGTTGCATCCAAGATCGTGGAAGAACTTCTGGAGATTTATCCGGAACTTACCGGTATTTATATCACAGGCCATGGTGTAAAAGGCGTCTGCCAGACTCTTAAGAAACTTGGAAAAGACAGATCTATGCATGTGATTGCCAATGATTTTCTGGAAGAAAATAAAAAATGGCTTCAGGATGGCACGATCAATTTCCTGATCGGGCAGGATGCGGCAGTGCAGGGACATTCTCCAGTGACCATTCTTTTTCAGCTTCTGTTTGACAGCAAGGCACCGGAGAAAGAATTTCAGTATACTGATATTGTGATCCGGACAAAATACAATATGGGCTGAATAAAAAGTGATAATAAATGAGGAAACTTAGATGAATTATAAAAATGTAAAGATTGCAGAAGGGGCCAGGATCGCCAGACAGTCTGTGATCGTAGGTGATGTGACGATCGGGCGTGACAGCTGCGTGCTTTATTATGCAGTGATCCGAGGGGATGATGCTCCGGTTGTGATCGGCGAGGAGACCAATATTCAGGAAAACTGCACCATCCATGTCAGCCACAACATGCCGACACATATTGGAAATAATGTCACAATAGGCCATAACGCAGTAGTACACGGCTGCACCATCGGAGACCGCACCCTGATCGGGATGGGTGCAGTGATCCTTGACGGCGCGAAGATCGGCAGCGATTGTATCATAGGTGCAGGAAGTCTTGTAACCAAGAATACTGTGATTCCGGACGGTTCTCTTGTAATGGGAAGTCCGGCAAAGATCAGACGCAATCTCACCTGGGAAGAGAAACTTGGGATCATGGAAAACAGCAAAGAATATGTTGCTGTGTCTGAGGAGATGAAAGAACAGGGAGTATTGTAAAACATTGATCAGCAGGATAAAGCTTATGCAATAACAGCTGAAAATCTTCTAGTACAGCGAAAATTAAGTATCTGCTATATTGACGCAGGATGATTTTCTCATATGCAAGGCAGAGGAATGAGGCGTAGCGGTGGCTACGGCGATTGACGACAACGCCGCATATGAAAAATCAGACAAGTCAATATAGCGTTTACTTAATATTCGCTGTACTAGATTGTATAATATAAAAAGCAGCTTCGGATGCGTCTGTACAACAGAGCTTTGGAGCTGCTTTTTTTAATATGATATTACCCGAGGCGGATGAATTCCTTTCAATTTTATTTATCAACTATCTCAATCGGCGTATCATCCCGCGCATCCAGATCATTAATATATTTTTTTGTCTCTTTTACAATTACATTGGATAAAAGCAGTACCGCAATCAGGTTCGGAATGGCCATCAGTGCATTTAGGATATCGGCTACTGTCCACACCAGATTCAGAGAGATTACCGGTGCAATGGCAGCTACCGCAATGTACAGCACACGATAAGGGATGAGACCTTTTTTGCCGGAAAAATACTCTACACATCGTTCACCGTAGTATGCCCATCCAAGAACTGTTGAATAGGCGAAAGAAATAATACCTACAACCAGGATCACAGGGCCAAGTACCGGGATCTGCTGAAAAGCGAGAGTTGTGAGAACACCGCCGTCTGTGATATTTCCCATATCGATAGAAGGATTTTTCATAATGCTGGTGACAAGAACAAGACCTGTCATCAGGCAGACAACAACGGTATCCCAGAAGGTACCGGTACTGGAAACAAGAGCCTGACGGACCGGATTTCTTGTCTGTGCAGCAGCGGCAGCGATAGGAGCAGAACCCATACCAGATTCATTGGAAAAAAGTCCTCTTGCGATTCCATACTGCATGGCCATCATAATACCGCGTCCCACAAGACCGCCTGCAGCAGCACCTGGAGTAAATGCCAGTTTGCAGATGGTTTTTACAGCGGGAACGATAAAGTCAAAATTGATTCCCAGGATGATGATGCAGCCGACTACATAGAAGAATGCCATAAATGGAACAAGACGTTCACAGACAGTTGCAATGGATTTGATTCCGCCGAAAATAACAAGGGCAGTGAGAACCGCTACAGCAATTCCAATCGCTGCAGGAGGGATATGTAAGTTCTCATTGCACACGGTTGCAATGGCATTAACCTGTGTGGCACATCCGATTCCAAAAGAAGCGAAACCTCCGAAGAATGCAAAGAGAAGGCCAAGCCAGCGCATGTTCAGGCCACGTTCCAGAGCATACATGGCACCACCCTGCATACGGCCGTCTTTGGTTTTGACACGGTATTTTACAGCGATAAGGGATTCGCTGTATTTGGTGGCGATTCCGAAAACGCCGGTAAGCCAGCACCACAGTACCGCGCCAGGGCCGCCAAGTGCAATGGCAGTTCCCACACCAATGATATTTCCGGTTCCAATGGTGGAAGCCAGAGCAGTTGTCAGAGCACCAAACTGACTGACTTCGCCCTCAGAATCTGTATCTTTGGTAACTGACAGGCGGATGGCAGTTCCGATCTTTCTCTGGATCACTCCGGTACGGATCGTCATAAAAATATGCGTTCCCAGAAGCAAAATGATCATCCACCAGCCCCACACCAGACTGTCGATCTGGTTTATCACGTTTCCGATTGCATTCATCATAGAAAACTCCTCCCTTTCTCAAAGCGAATTCCCGCAGAAGAACTGCAGAAATAACACAAGGACGTACAGACACAGGAAAACATGTGCTGTACGCCCTTGTACGTTACGCTCTTTTGTTGTGATTATTACGTTGATTATACAGGAATTTTTAGAATGATGCAATAAAAAATAATGATTTGCAGGGATTTTGCTTTTAAGGAAGAAAGTTTCCCGTTTTACCTACCGTTTATGAGGAGAAACAGGAAAGACCCATACGGGATAAAAAGTTACAGTTTTTTTATGTATAAACAATCAAAAAGGACACCTTTTCATGTATAATTATGTTACCAACAAAACATACGAAAGAAGGTGTCCTTAATGAAAAATTAGCATTAAAAAAACTGTTAACTATAAATGAGCAAATTTGAAAAATTGCACAAAACTACGCTACAAATTTTAT
>CAVBVT010000120.1:2766-8370 GCA_963598855.1 Eggerthellaceae bacterium | reverse complement strand
CATATGGAAAATCAGACAAGTCAATATAGCGTTTACTTAATATTCGCTGTACTAGTAACCACCAGAGCACATTTTGTTTTTTTACTTGTGGGATGTGCTTATGTGAATTATAATTTTTTATATATATATTTTGGCATATTGCAGCCTGATGGATATTCACATCTGCTTTGCAATCTGTCTGTTGAATTTTTTTTATTAACTGAATTTTTTATCAGTTAAAACTTTTTATTCGAAAGGATCTTTTATATATGAAAAAAGACGGCTACTACTCTTCCGGTGAATTTGCACGTATGGCTCATGTTACCCTGCGGACAGTTCGCTATTATGATAAACAGAATATCCTGAAGCCTTCTCTGGTCACGGAATCCGGCGCACGTTTTTATACAGATGAGGATTTTGCCAGGCTTCAGCAGATCCTGCTTCTGAAATATCTGGGCTTTTCCTTGGAAGATATCCGCGAAATGACGATCGGTGATTCTGACTATCATTTCATGCTGAATTCCCTGAACATCCAGCTCAGACTCGTCCGGGACCGGATCGAGCAGATGCAGCTTGTGGAAAAAGCCATCCAGGATACAGCACAGGTGATCCAGGACCAGCACACTATCGACTGGAGCCAGATGCTGAACCTGATCCACCTTACAGGCATGGAAAAGAGTCTCAAGAATCAGTATCAGAATGCCACCAATATTTCCTCCAGGATCAACCTCCACAGCCTGTATTCCCAAAATAAACAAGGCTGGTTTCCATGGATCTTCCAGCAGTGCCATATCAGACCTGAACTTCGTATCCTGGAACTTGGCTGCGGTGACGGAACTTTATGGACTGAGAATCTTTCGCTGATCCCGGAAGATATTTCCATTACTCTTTCCGATATCTCAAGTGGCATGCTCCGTGATGCCAGACGTGCCATCGGTTCTTCTGATACCCGCTTCGCTTTCCGGGCTTTTGACTGCAAAAAGATTCCTTATAAAGATGAAAGCTTTGATCTGGTGATCGCCAACCATGTGCTTTTTTACTGCGATGATATTCCTGCTGTGCTGAAAGAAGTGCGCCGCGTGCTTTCCCCTGGGGGACATTTTCTCTGCAGTGCCTATGGGAAGGCCCATATGCAGGAAGTCAGCCAGCTTGTAGAAGATTTTGACGAACGTATCGTTCTCTCTGCTGATAAACTTTATGAGCGATTCGGAAGAGAAAACGGCTGGAAAATCCTGGAGCCTTTTTTCCCTCATGCCAAATGGCACTCCTACGAAGACTTTCTCCTGGTCCAGGACGCAGAGCCGCTGATCTCCTATGTTCTCTCCTGCCACGGCAACCAGAATCAGTATATTCTGGACCGCTACAAAGAATTCCGCGCCTTTGCCGCAAAAAAAACTGCCAAAGGTTTCCGCATTACCAAGGATGCCGGCGTATTTCTTTGTGAAAAATAGACAAAAATAAAAAATATGGAAAAAGCCTCTTGAAAGTGACCTTACGTTACCTTTTATAATGAGACCACAGTAAATAAGTGCAGGTACGTCAATGCTGCACATCACAATGCAAAGGAGAAACGATATGAAAGGAATTATTTTAGCCGGCGGATCAGGAACACGTCTTTACCCGCTTACCATGGTAACATCCAAACAGCTCCTGCCGATTTATGACAAACCGATGATCTACTATCCGATGTCCGTTCTTATGAATGCAGGCATCCGTGATATCCTGATCATTTCCACACCACAGGATACACCAAGATTCGAGGAACTTCTCGGAGATGGACATCAGTTCGGCGTAAACCTTACTTATGCAGTACAGCCAAGCCCGGACGGACTTGCTCAGGCATTTATCATCGGTGAGGAATTCATCGGCAATGACACTGTATGCATGGTTCTTGGCGATAATATTTTCGCAGGACATGGCCTTAAGAAACGTCTGAAAGCGGCTGTTGACAATGCTGAATCTGGCAAAGGTGCTACTGTTTTCGGATACTATGTAGATGATCCGGAGCGTTTCGGAATCGTAGAATTTGACCAGAACGGAAAAGCCGTTTCCATTGAAGAGAAACCAACACAGCCGAAGAGCAACTACTGCGTAACAGGTCTTTACTTCTACGACAACAAAGTTGTAGAGTATGCAAAAAACCTGAAACCAAGCGCAAGAGGCGAGCTTGAGATCACAGACCTGAACCGTATCTATCTTGAGAAAGGCCAGCTGAATGTTGAGCTTCTTGGACAGGGATTCACATGGCTGGATACCGGTACACATGAGAGCCTTGTTGAGGCAACCAACTTCGTAAAAACCATGGAGCAGCATCAGCACCGTAAGATCGCATGCCTGGAAGAGATCGCATATTTAAATGGCTGGATCACAAAGGATGACGTTCTTAAAGTTTACGAAGTCCTCAAGAAAAACCAGTATGGACAGTATCTGAAAGATGTTCTGGATGGTAAATATTTAGATGCACTTCACTGAACAATATTATAAAAGGAGATTTTTTCACATGACAATTATCGTTACCGGCGGTGCCGGATTTATTGGAAGCAACTTTATTTTTCATATGATGGAGGCTCATCCGGACTATCGTATCGTATGCCTGGACTGCCTGACTTACGCGGGAAACCTTTCCACTCTTGCACCGGTCATGGACAAACCGAACTTCCGTTTCGTAAAAGAGAGCATCACAGACCGTGAGGCTGTTTACAAACTTTTCGAGGAAGAGCATCCGGACATCGTTGTAAACTTCGCAGCTGAGAGCCATGTAGACCGTTCCATCGAGAACCCGGAAGTATTCCTTGACACTAACATCAAAGGTACTGCAGTTCTTATGGATGCCTGCCGTAAATACGGTATCCAGCGTTATCATCAGGTTTCCACTGATGAGGTTTACGGAGATCTTCCTCTTGACAGACCGGACCTTTTCTTTACAGAGGAAACTCCGATCCACACAAGCAGCCCATACAGCTCCTCCAAAGCTGGTGCTGACCTTCTTGTTCTTGCTTACCACAGAACATACGGCCTGCCTGTAACCATCAGCCGCTGCTCCAACAACTACGGTCCGTACCACTTCCCGGAGAAACTGATCCCGCTTATGATCGCCAATGCACTGAATAACAAACCGCTTCCTGTTTACGGAAAAGGTGAAAACGTTCGTGACTGGCTCTATGTTGAGGACCACTGCCGCGCTATCGACCTGATCATCCACAAAGGACGTGTAGGTGAGGTTTACAACGTAGGCGGACACAACGAGATGAAAAATATCGACATCGTTAAACTGATCTGCAAAGAGCTCGGCAAACCAGAAAGCCTGATCACACATGTAGCTGACCGTAAAGGCCATGACATGCGTTACGCTATCGACCCGACCAAGATCCACAACGAACTTGGATGGCTCCCTGAAACAAAATTCGCAGACGGTATCAAGAAAACCATCAAATGGTACCTCGACAACAAAGAGTGGTGGGAAACTATCATCTCCGGCGAGTACCAGAACTACTACGAAAAAATGTATGGAAACCGTGAGGAGGTTAAAGCATGAAATTTTTCGTAACAGGCGTTGGTGGCCAGCTTGGCCATGACGTAATGAATGAACTCTCCGGCCGCGGCCACGAAGGTGTAGGAAGTGACATTGCTCCTTCCTACAGCGGCATTGCTGATGGTACACCAGTTACCACCATGCCATATGTGCAGCTTGATATCACAGATAAAGAAGCTGTGGCAAAAGTGATCCGCGAAGTGAATCCTGACGCTGTGGTACACTGTGCTGCATGGACAGCTGTAGACGCTGCAGAGGATGAGGAAAACCGTGAAAAAGTACGCCTTGTCAATGTTGTGGGAACACAGAACATTGCAGATATCTGCAAAGAGCTTGGCATTAAGATGATGTACATTTCCACTGACTATGTTTTCGACGGCCAGGGAACTGCTCCATGGGATCCTGACTGCAAGGACTATGCTCCGCAGAACGTATACGGTCAGACCAAACTGGACGGCGAGCTTGCTGTATCCGGCACTGTAGATAAATTCTTTATCGTACGTATTGCCTGGGTATTCGGAAAAAACGGCAAAAATTTCATCCGTACCATGGTAAATCTTGGAAAAACTCATGACAAACTCACTGTTGTCAGCGACCAGATCGGTACACCGACCTACACCTTCGATCTTGCCCGCCTTCTGGTGGATATGCTGGAAACAGAGAAATACGGCTACTATCACGCAACTAACGAAGGCGGATACATCAGCTGGTATGATTTCACAAAAGAGATCTTCCGTCAGGCTGCTGCCCTCGGTTGCAAGGAGTATGAAAAAGTAGAAGTTTCTCCTGTCACAACTGCAGAATACGGCGTATCCAAAGCTGTCAGACCATTCAACAGCCGCCTGGATAAGTCCAAACTTGTAAAAAACGGATTCCAGCCCCTCCCAACATGGCAGGATGCTCTGGAGCGATATCTGAAAGAGATTCTCTAAAAAATATTATCATTTATAAAATCAGCCCGGGAAGTTCATATATCCTTCCCGGGCTGATCTATTTTTGATTCAATTTTAATTATTACTGCTGTACAGCACCATCCGCTGTTTGTGTATCTGTTGTTGTGTCTGCTGTGCTGTTATCCTGTGCAGCTGCTGTAGTATCTTCTGTGACAGCCTGTGCAGAATCATCTGCTGTAGATGCTGATGCTGTGGATGTTCCCGCATCTGCCTCTTCCTGAGATATCGGCTCACCATCACGCACTTTCTGCATTAACTGTTTTGCCTTCTGAACAGTAGACTCATCTGGAATCATAACATAAGCATTCTGGCTCATAGAATATGGCTTCTGTGTATCACCTGTACCATCTACGCTGTAGCTTACAATATTCCAGGAACCACCATTGTTCAACTGCTGCTGAAGCAATCTTGCAATCTCCTCATAAGAGATATTTGTCTCAAAACATCCCTGAATACTGGAAAGAACAGAAGAATAATTCTTCAGAAGCTCCGGTGAAAGAGCCTTATTGATGACGCCCTTAATAACAGCCATCTGGTTCTTTCCTCGCTGACGATCTCCCTCTGAAAAAGCATAACGTTCACGGCTGAATACCAACGCCTGCTCACCGTTTAAGAAATTCTCTCCTTTATTATAATGATATCCAATTACATTTTTGGAATCAAAGTCATAATCAGAATCAACAGTAACACCGCCTAATGCATCGATCAACTGTTCAAAACCGGCAAAGTTAATTCGGAAATAGTAATTAATATCCTCATCATAAAGCATGCCTAAAGTATCCATACATACATTAATGCCATAAATACCTGCATGGGTCAGTTTATCTCTCTGTCCGCCAGAAATAGAAAGCGGTACAAAATAATCACGAGGTGTAGAAACAAGCAATACCTGTTTTGTGTTAGTATTTATAGTAGCAATAATATTAGAATCACTTCTGCTCTTTGCTACAAGTCCGCTTCGACTATCTATTCCACTAATAAAAATGGTGTACACAGATCCATTGTTTGTACTCTCAACTGCTGAATCTGCTGTTTCCTGCGGTTCAATAGTTGTTTCCACCTGTTTTACAGTAAGCTCCTTGATCTTAGAAGAAACATCCGAATATCCATTCATTTCCTCAATAACACTTAAATATGCAC
>CAVBVT010000120.1:868-2756 GCA_963598855.1 Eggerthellaceae bacterium | reverse complement strand
CAACAGACCATCCACAAGTTCTGTAAGCCCTGCATATTCCTGAACCTGAACACTCTTGCCAGTCTCAGCATCTACTTCCTGAATTGCTTTATCTGAGTTCTCTCTGTCAAGATCTGTCAGCACACCATAAACATAATCAGCTGTTGCTGCAATAGAATCCGCTGTGTCATCAGCTCGAACGTAAATACCAACCTCGGTAACCTCAGTATTTACGCCGGAAATATTGGCAAGTGTAGAATGTGTTTTATAAACATATATACTTCCAAGAATAAACACAGCGGCAAAAACTGCAGCCAGAAGTACACCTACAATAAATCTTATCTTACCATCTGTACTCCACACAAGTATTTCAACGATTACAATCAAAATCAACATGATCAAACCGATTCCTGCAAAGAACTTAGCCGGAACCATGTTCATATTCAGAAGCATTACCGCAAATACGATCGCTGTGATCAATACCACCAGCGTTACGAGCAGCCCCGGGATATGTTTTCCCATTTTTCTCATATGCAAATCCTCCATTTTTCTATTTCTCATACATCTTAATTATTTTACGCTTTTTTGTCTATAAAAGCAAGAAAATACGTGATTCTGCAGTATAAAAAACAGCTTCACAGTATCACCGTGTGATTACATGATATCATGAAACTGTTGTCTGCAAAATATAAATCAAATTATAAATAACTGTTCTGTTATTTACTCTACTGTAACACTTTTTGCAAGGTTTCTCGGTTTATCTACATCAAGTCCTTTGTTTACGCTCACATAATAACCCAGGAGCTGAAGCGGAATCACTGCCAGAGACGTTGCAAAATGAGGATCTGTTTTTGGAATATATACTGTGAAATCCGCTGTATCTTCAATGTTGTAATTTCCAAAAGTTGTCAACCCCATCAGATATGCGCCTCGGCTCTTACATTCCACCATATTGCTTACTGTCTTTTCATACAGCTTTGGCTGTGTGAGAACGCCGATCACAAGAGTTCCATCCTCGATCAGAGAAATCGTACCATGCTTCAGCTCACCTGCTGCATACGCCTCAGAATGAATATAACTGATCTCTTTCATCTTAAGGCTTCCCTCAAGACTGATTGCATAATCAATACCTCTTCCAATAAAGAAGATATCTTTTGCATTGGCCTGTTTAGAAGCAAACCACTGAAGTCGTTCTTTATCATCAATTATCCTGCTGATCTTATCCGGTATTGTCTGAAGTTCTTTTACATATTCATCACACTGTTCTTCTGTGATCTGCTCACGGACTTTTGCAAACTGAAGAGCCAGTACATAAGAAGCGATCAGCTGTGTGCTGTATGCTTTTGTAGTTGCAACAGAGATCTCCGGACCTGCCAGTGTATAGAATACATTATCTGCTTCCCTTGCAATAGAGGAACCGATCACATTTACAATAGCAAGTGTACGTATCCCGTTAGCCTTACACTCACGAAGTGCTGCCAAACTGTCCGCCGTTTCTCCTGACTGGCTGATGATAACAGCCAGACCATCTTTATCCAAAATCGGATTACGATAACGAAACTCTGAAGCAAGCTCCACACGAACCGGAATTCTTGCCAGATCTTCCAAAACATACTGAGCTGCCATTCCGACATGATACGCAGATCCGCAGGCAACAATATAAATCTGACTGATACTACGAATCGTTTCCTCATCCATGCCAACTTCTGAAAGATCGATCTTTCCGTCTTTTATAACGGAATTTAAAGTATCTGAAACAGCCTTTGGCTGCTCATGGATCTCTTTCATCATGAAATGCTCAAATCCTGCTTTCTCAGCTGCTTCGGCATCCCATTCAACCGTCTTTAACTCTTTCTGGATTTCATCGCCGTCAAGATTATAAAAAGTAATCTCCCCCATTCTTACACGA
>CAVBVT010000120.1:0-858 GCA_963598855.1 Eggerthellaceae bacterium | reverse complement strand
CCATATTTCCAATATAATAAACATTTCTCGTGTATTTCAGGATTGCCGGAACATCAGAGGCAATATAAGATTCTCCGTCCTGCACACCTAAAATCATCGGGCTGTCTTTTCTTGCTACATAAATCTCACCTGGATAATCACGAAACATCATGGCCAGTGCATATGATCCTCTAATACGGACCATGGCATGATTCGTAGCCTCGATCGGTGATTCACCATATTTCTTATAGTAGTAATCAACAAGCTTTACAGCTACTTCTGTATCTGTAGCTGAATAAAAAGAATATCCTTTCCGAAGAAGTTTATCTTTCAATTCCTGATAATTCTCAATAATACCATTGTGAACAGCAACCACATTTCCATCATCGCTGACATGTGGATGTGCATTCGTCTCAGATGGCTCTCCATGCGTTGCCCACCTTGTATGTCCAATACCGCATGTTCCTGGTACAGACTCGCCACCATTGGTTTTCTCCATCAAAACCTTAAGCCGTCCTTTTGCCTTGATTACTTCTGTTTCCTTCTCTCCATCCCGAACTGCAAGACCTGCTGAATCATATCCTCGATATTCCAGTTTGGAAAGTCCATCCAATAAAATCGGTGCAGCCTGATGTCTGCCTGTAAAACCTACAATTCCACACATAATTTTCATCTCCTCTATTCAGTATTTCTCATATGAAAAGCAACTAATCTTCTTTTTTATTCTTATTACTATATTATGGATAAAGCCTTTACTGTGCAAGTATATCACATATTTGCTTTTTTGGCGATAAATACTTTTTCCCATTTGAGCAGATTACAATATTTACTGTGAAACAAAAACTTCCGGGTAGTTAAAAAAGCGCAAACTACCCCTAT
>CAVBVT010000119.1:2700-8512 GCA_963598855.1 Eggerthellaceae bacterium | reverse complement strand
GGTGTTAGAGAGGATTATTTTCTCACAGAGAAGGGAAGTCACCGGCTGTAAGCTTCCCCGGGTTCAGATGATCCTTGAATTTCCCACCGGAGCTTCCTCTCTGAAGTAGCAGTAGGAGATGACGTATGCTGCGCGTTAAGCAGTCAAGAGGTGCCCGTGATTTTTTTCATGGGAAACTGGGTGGTACCGCGGATATTCCGTCCCTTTTATAAGGGGCGGTTTTTTTATTGTCTGATTCTGGACCTTTTCAGAACAGGCGGCGTATCATTGAACATTTAAATTTTAAAGGAGAAATAAGACCATGGATATGAAAGAAAGACTTCAGGAACTGGCTGAGAACGCCAGAAAACGGATCGAGGAATCCGAGGGCCTGGATAAGCTGAACGATGTGCGTGTTGCATATCTTGGAAAAAAAGGTGAGCTTACAGCAATCTTAAAAGGTATGAAAGATGTTGCTCCGGAGGAGCGTCCGAAGGTTGGACAGCTTGTCAATGAGACAAGAGCAAAGATCGAGGAACTTCTGGAAACTTCCAAGAAAGAGTTCGAGGAAAAAGTCCGTGAGGAGAAGATGAAGGCTGAGGTTATCGATGTAACACTTCCTGCAAAAAAGGCAAAGATCGGTCATCGTCATCCGAATACCATCGCTCTGGAAGAAGTTGAGCGTATTTTCATTGGAATGGGTTATGAGGTTGTAGAAGGCCCGGAAGTTGAGTATGCAGATTATAACTTTACAAAACTGAACATCCCGGAGAATCATCCGGCAAGAGATGAGCAGGATACTTTCTTTATCAATGATTCCATTCTGCTTCGTTCCCAGACATCACCGGTTCAGGCGCGTGAGATGGAGAAAGGCAAACTCCCGATCCGTATGATCGCACCTGGACGTGTATTCCGTTCTGATGAGGTAGATGCAACACATTCTCCTTCTTTCCATCAGATCGAGGGTCTTGTTATTGATAAGAACGTTACTTTTGCAGACCTTAAAGGAACTCTTCAGGAGTTTGCAAAAGAACTGTTCGGACCGGAAACAAAGACAAAATTCCGTCCGCATCACTTCCCGTTCACAGAGCCAAGTGCAGAGGTTGATGTATCCTGCTTCAAATGCGGCGGAAAAGGCTGCCGTTTCTGTAAAGGTTCCGGCTGGATCGAAATTCTTGGCTGCGGTATGGTTCATCCGAACGTTCTCCGTATGTGCGGAATCGATCCGGATGAGTACACAGGATTTGCTTTTGGTGTAGGTCTGGAGCGTATCGCACTTCTGAAATATGAGATCGACGATATGCGTCTTCTGTATGAGAACGACAGCAGATTCCTGAAACAGTTCTAAAACAGCTGAAGATCTTTATAGTAAATATAGAAAAAAGAAGGGACAACCAAAATGAATACTTCATTATCTTGGATTAAAAAATATGTGCCGGATCTGGATGTAACGGCGCAGGAATATACAGATGCCATGACTTTAACAGGTACAAAGGTAGAAGGCTTTACAGAGCTGGATGCAGATCTTGACAAGATCGTGATCGGCCAGATCGACAAGATCGAGAAGCACCCGGATGCAGATAAGTTGATCATCTGCCAGGTAAATATCGGAACAGAGAGCGTACAGATCGTAACGGGTGCTCCAAATGTAAAAGAGGGAGACAAAGTTCCGGTCGTTCTTGACGGCGGACGTGTTGCAGGCGGTCATGACGGAAAAATGACTCCTGGCGGAATCAAGATCAAAAAAGGCAAACTCCGTGGTGTAGAGTCCTGCGGTATGATGTGCTCCATCGAAGAGCTTGGAAGCACAAGAGAGATGTATCCGGAAGCACCGGAGTACGGTATCTATATTTTCCCGGAGGATGCAGTAGTAGGCGAGAGCGCGATCAAGGCACTTGGTCTTGATGACGTTGTATTTGAGTATGAGATCACTTCCAACCGTGTGGACTGCTACGGTGTTCTTGGAATCGCAAGAGAGGCAGCAGCAACTTTCCAGAAGAAATTCTGCCCGCCTGTTGTAGAAGTTAAGGGGAATGATGAGAAAGCTTCCGACTATGTAAAAGTTACTGTACAGGATCCGGAGCTCTGCCCGCGCTACTGTGCAAGAGTTGTAAAAAATGTCAAGATCGGTCCGTCTCCGAAATGGATGCAGAGATGCCTGGCTTCCAACGGAATCCGTCCGATCAACAACCTGGTTGATATCACAAACTATGTAATGGAAGAGTTTGGCCAGCCAATGCATGCTTATGATCTGGATACCATTGCAAACAAAGAGATCGTTGTACGCCGTGCAGGAAAAGACGAGAAATTTGTTACACTGGATGGACAGGAGCGTACTATGGATGAGAACGTTCTGATGATCTGCGACGGTGAGAAAGCAGTTGGTATCGCTGGTATCATGGGCGGTGAGAATTCCATGATCACAGATGATGTGAAGACAGTTCTTTTTGAGGCTGCATGCTTTGATGGAACCAGCATCCGTCTTTCTTCCAAGAGAATCGGTCTTCGTACAGATGCTTCCGGTAAATTCGAGAAGGGTCTTGACCCGAACAATGCACAGGCAGCTATCGACCGCGCCTGCCAGCTGATGGAAGAACTTGGCGCAGGTGAAGTTGTTGGAGGAATGGTTGATGTCTGCAATGAGACAAGAGAGCCATCCAGAGTAAAATTTGAGCCTGAGAAGATCAACAAGCTTCTTGGAACCAGCCTTACAAAAGAAGAAATGATCGGTTATCTTGGCCGTGTAGAGCTGACTTACGATGAGAATACAGATGAGATCGTTGCACCTACTTTCCGTCAGGATATCCACTGCAATGCAGATGTTGCTGAGGAAGTTGCAAGATTCTACGGCTATGATAAGATCCCGATGACACTTCCTACAGGAGAGGCTACAACAGGTAAACTCCCATTCAAGCTTCGTATCCAGGAAGTTGCAAGAGATATTGCTGAGTACTGCGGATTTTCCGAGGGAATGTCCTATTCTTTCGAAAGCCCGAAGGTATTTGACAAGCTCTGTATCCCTGCAGACAGCGACCTTCGCAAAGTCATCACCATCAGCAACCCGCTTGGAGAGGACTACAGCATTATGCGTACAAGCACACTGAACGGTATGCTGGCATCCCTTTCCACAAACTATAACAGACGTAACAAAGATGTTCGTCTCTACGAACTTGGAAATATCTATCTTCCGAAGTCCCTTCCGATCACAGAGCTTCCGGATGAGCGTACCATGTTTACACTTGGAATGTACGGAAAAGGTGATTTCTTTGACATGAAAGGTGTATGCGAGGAGTTCTTTGAGAAGATCGGCATGAAGAAAAAAGTTACTTACGATCCGAAGAGCGAGAAGCCGTTCCTTCATCCTGGAAGACAGGCAAATATGATCTATGAGGGTAAAGTTGTCGGATATTTAGGAGAGGTTCATCCATCTGTTGCAGACAACTACTCCATCGGTGAGAAAGCATATATCGCAGTGATCGATATCCTGGATATTCTTGAATTTGCAGGATTCAACCATAAATACACCGGAATCGCAAAATATCCGGCTGTAACACGTGACTTAAGCCTTGTAGTTCCTCATGAAGTTCTTGCAGGACAGATTGAAGAGATCTTTGACCAGAGAGGCGGAAGCATTCTGGAGAGCTATCAGCTGTTTGATATCTATGAGGGTGCACAGATTGAGAAAGGCTTCAAATCCATGGCTTATTCACTGGTATTCCGTGCTCATGACAAGACTCTTGGCGAGAATGAGATCTCAGCAGCAATGAAGAAGATCATGAACGGACTGAACGGACTTGGAATCGAGCTGAGAAGCTGATGCTGATCTATATTGTAAGGCATGGCCTGACGGAGTGGAATAAATTAAAGAAGCTCCAGGGTGCCGCAGATGTTCCTCTTGCGAAAGAGGGAATTCTCCTTGCGGAAAAAACAGGCGAGGCTTTAAAAGATGTAAAGTTTGATATCTGTTTTACCAGTCCGCTTTCAAGGGCAAGGCAGACAGCAGAGTGCGTTCTGGGTGACCGGAATGTTCCGATCATACCGGACAAGCGTATCCAGGAGATCAACTTCGGTGATCTGGAAGGCGACCGTGTGAGAGATGCAGAGGGAAATTATATTGATCCGCAGGTTGAGATATTTTTCCGCGATCCTGTGAATTTCAAACGGCCGGAAAATGGCGAGGATATCTTTGACGTGATTGCCCGTACAAAAGATTTCTGGGAAGAAAAAACTTCAGATCCGTCCCTTGCGGATAAAACGGTTCTGGTCGCTTCCCACGGATGTGCAGTCCGCGCACTTCTCCAGAACATCTATCATGATCCGGAGAATTTCTGGCACGGATGTGTGCCGCCGAACTGCTGTGTCAATCTTGTAGAAGTGAAGAATGGGAAAACAGTACTTCTGGAAGAAGACAAAGTTTACGCATAAAAAAATACTGAGAAACGCAGAATAACTGTAGTGGTTATTCTGCGTTATTTTTTTGTAAAGAATATACAGGTTACGATTGACTAATCGAGATAAAGTGAGATAAAATATACAAAAGAAATAAATGATTCAGAAAAATAAAAGTTAAACTTTCCTAATTGTACAAATATACAGAATTGCGTGCTAATTAATACGGATTGCACAAGGAGAGAGAATAATTGCTGGCAGTGACGTGACATATGAAATGGGGTGAGTATATGCAGTCATTAAATGAGACCAATGCAGGTGAAATTTATACGATCAAATGGATGACCGGAATGCCGAAGATCATGGATCAGATCAGACAGTATGATGTCAGTGAAGGTAAGACCGTGCAGGTGATCAGCCGGATCCTTGGGGGCGTGATCGTTGGTGTCAGAGGACGTAGAATCCTGATCAGCGATGATGCAGCCTGCAGGATCAAGGTGTGAATGTTAAATAAGCAGCGGATGCTTTTTTGCTGCTTAACAGTGAGAGATGAGTAAAGGGCAATTTTCTTTTGAGGGGAATTGTCCTTTACTGTTGTTTTGTGGGATGTGTTATGATACTATGGTACAAAAGACAGACTTTTTTCGAAAATATAGCAGTAATTTATGGAATTACTGTAAATAAGGGGAGGCAGATTATGGGAAAAAAGTTTATAAATACAGTGCTGTTTCTGGCAGTAGCCGCGGCAGCAGCGACGCTCACTGCTTATGTGGGTAAGGGGTCCGGAAATGTATTGTTTTATAATTTTGCATTTCTGGGGATCATGGTGATCATATATGCTGTGGGACTTTTTGCCGGGTTATACCGGATGGATAATCTGACAGCAGCTCTGAAGCATGGAGCCGGTGAGATCACAGAAGTATTTCAGCTTCCTGGAAGAGCCAGGAAGGAAGAAATCAGTCAGCTGAGAGGGATTTTTGGAGACAAATATCTGGATAAGAAGATGGATGATTTTGTTGACAGCATCAGCCGGACAGAAGAAGGAATCGCTGAGGTAGAGGATTTTGTAAATATTGATGATGTGGATGTCCATATCCATAAGAGACTTCTGGAGATGGCTCCGGATATTTTTACAAGCCTTGGTATTCTTGGTACATTTATTGGTCTTGTGTGGGGATTGAAGAATTTTCAGCCTACAGATTATGAGGTGATGACTACTTCCGTATCTGCACTGGTAGATGGAATCAAGGTTGCGTTTCTTACTTCTATTTATGGTGTTGCATTGTCTGTTGTGTATACGTTTGGGATGAAGAGCGGATATTCTTCCATGTCCCAGGCTATGCAGGATTTTCTGGACCGTTTTCATGCACTGGTGCTGCCTACCGCAGAGAATGAGTCCTGGAATCTTCTTGTTTCCAGCCAGAAGACACAGACTGAGGCCATG
>CAVBVT010000119.1:0-2690 GCA_963598855.1 Eggerthellaceae bacterium | reverse complement strand
GGTAATCACACCGACATTCCAGAAGATGAACGATTCCCTGGATGTGCTGACTGCTTCTGTGACCAAAGGGCAGCAGGATGCGATCCGTGAGATCCTGGATACATTTTTAAGTGAGATGCACGGATCTTTTCAGATGCAGTTTGAGGATTTTAATGATGCTCTGGCAGAGCTTAAAAAGGCGCAGAAGGATAATACAGAGTATACTTCAGAGCTTTATAAGACCATGAGCAGTCAGTTGAGCGAAACTTTTACAAAACAGGAACGTGCCATGCGTGATGCTATCACGGAAATCGATGAGATGCAGAGTAAATATATGAAGACTGCAGACCGTATTATCCGTGATAACCAGATGATCCAGCAGCTTCAGAAGAGAGATTATGAGAAGCTTGCAGAGCATATGCACGAGAATGAAAAGGCATCTTCTGATCTTTGGAAGTCCTGCAACGAGTCCATGCGCCAGTATGTGGACAGTGCAGCGGAAGGCATGAAGACTGCAGCAGATTCCAATAAGATCAGTGCAGAGCTTCTTCGTGAAGACAAGAAGATGATCGAGAATTTTGAGACTAAGATGAATGAATTCACAGAGAGCCAGAAGATGGTCAGTGCAACACTGGATGAAGTGCGCAGACTTCTTTCTGAGATCAAGACTGCGAAGAATAATCGTGATATTCATCTGGTTGCCGGCCAGCCGTGGGGATATGGAAGCAGTGCCGGAGTGCAGGAACTGAAGGAAAAACTTGACAGTCTGGAAGATCTTCTGGATGGTCAGGGTGCGAGACAGGAAGCTCTTCTTGATGAGATCGAGAGGAGTATCCGCGAGATGACAAAAGTAGCCCAGAAGGGACGTTTTGGCTTATTTAAATAAAGGAGAGAATTGTTAATGCGCAAAAAACGAAGGTCAGAGGATGGAGGCTTCAATATCTGGCGTTCTTATTCGGACATGATGGCAGGCGTTCTGCTTCTTTTTGTGCTGATCATGTGCGTTACCCTTTTTCAGGCACAGAAGAGTTACGATGACAGCCTGAAGGAACGGGATGAAAAAATTGCTCTTCAGGAAACATATACAGAAGAGCTTCTGGAGAAGCAGAAGACTCTTGATGAGCAGGCTGGTACTTTGAAAAGTCAGGATGAGCAGATCAAGTCCAAGGATGAAACGATCAAATCTCAGGATGAAAAGCTTTCTTCTCTGGCGGAGAGGCTTACTGAGCAGCAAAAGACTCTCGAGGAACAGCAGAAAACACTGGAGGAGCAGCAGAAGAAGCTGACTTCGCAGAAAAAGAAACTTAGTGCCCAGCAGGAGACTCTTGACGAGCAGCAGTCTGCACTGGATGAGAAGACAGAGCTTCTTGCAGCGCAGCAGCAGAAGATTGATAAGATCATTGGTGTGAAGGCTGAGGTTGTGGAGGCTTTGCAGAAGGAATTTTCAAAAAAGAATCTCAATGTTGATATTGATTCCCAGACGGGTGCGCTGACATTGAATGCAAATGTTATGTTTGATTATGATCAGGCGGAGCTTACGGATTCCGGCAAGATGACGCTGTCTATGGTACTGCCTACATATTGTAAGGTTCTTCTGGATGATTCTTATAAAAAGTATCTGGGTGAGATCATTATTGACGGCTATACAGATACGGATGGTGATTACAGCTATAATCTGGAACTGTCTCAGAAGAGGTCTCTGGCGGTGGCCCAGTATCTTCTGGATATTGAGGGAGATTTTTTGAAGGATAAGCAGATCCAGGAGCTTCAGGATTGCCTGACTGTGAATGGACATTCCATGTCGGATCCTGTTCTGGATGCGGATGGTAATGTGGATAAGGATGCGTCCAGGCGTGTGGAGGTGAAGTTCCGGCTCAAAGATGAGGAAATGATCCAGGAGCTGAACAAGATCATGCAGGCGGACGGGACTTCCGAGAGTTCTGATAGTAAGGATAGCAAATCCAGTACAGATAGTAAGGAGTCTTCGACAGAGGGGAAGAAGGATTCAGCGGATTCTGGCAGTGCGAAGTCGGATAGTAAGAAAAATTGATGTGTGAAGTGGAGAGGTTCCAGGCTGCGGCGTTTTTGGTCTGGGGCTTCTTTTTGTATTAACGAACGTACGCCGTGGAGCTGGGGTCTGTCCGGGCAGGGCTTCGTCGGGGGAAACTACTAGGACTCCGTGGATCGGCTAAAACCATTTCCAAAAATCCTGAACTCGCTACGCTCAAACAGCAGGATTTTTGAAAATAACGCCGATCCCCGCAGTCCAAGTAGTTTCGACCCTCCTGCAGAGTTGCCCGGACAGACCCCAGCTCCACGGCTGGTAGTCAATTCGGTGGAGGACGGAAGCGGACGCGGTTGCGCCCTGTCCTGGGTTGTGGAGTAGTGTGGCTGTGAGGGGGTGTCGGTGGAATGTTGTGCTTAGAATGCTGAAGTATGATACTGGCTGGTATGATGATGCGTTTTGAATAGGGAGATATGATGGAGGGAACAATTTATCAGTATAGTATTTTATATTTTATTGCGACTATGGCCGAGAGTAATGGGCAGAGATACTTATGTGGGTGTCATCGGTTCTGTTTTTGCTATGAGTACAGTAGAACATAACGACACTATCGGCACAATGCTCCACACGGAATACCGCAGCATACAGACAAAAGTTAGCAGTGTTACACATCGAAGATGTAACACTCCTTCCGTGCCCAACGGGG
>CAVBVT010000118.1:0-8526 GCA_963598855.1 Eggerthellaceae bacterium | reverse complement strand
TCGTTTTGTAACAGCACGTGCTAAACAGAATAGAAAATTTTCTGAAGCAGATGAGTTTTTGGAAAAGTGTCTGCAGCTTTTTCCAGACGATGGATATTTTATGAAATACAAGGGTGACATTTTGTGGGAAAAAGGTCTCCAGAATGAAGCATTGATCGAATATGCCAAAGCCAGAGAATGTACAACAAATGGAATTGTACAGCTGGAATTAGATAAGTTTCTCCGTGAAAAAAGAGATATGGCAATAGAAGAATGTATGAACCTTCTTCAGAAACGACAGAAAACACAGGCAGTTTCTATGATGGAGCTGTGGTGCAGACTGATGCCGGAGGATAAAGAAGCAGAAGGGGCTTTTTATGTAGCTAAGGTGCAGTGTGCCAAAACCAGAACAGAGCTTGAGGAACTGGTAACAGAGCTTTACAAAAAAATAGGTATTTCGAATAAAATAGAGAAAAAACCTCTTGCACATGAAGTATTTTACAGAAAAGCACTTACCCAGGCATGGCAGAGATTTGGCTATCCTGAACCTCTTGCGGAGATTCGTACCAGAATTGTATGTACAGAAGATGAAAGTGATCTGGAATATCTTGCAGAAGAAATGCGAAATTTTCAGGTGCGTAAACAGTGGAATTGTGAAACGTATAAACTGCTTGGTGATATTCGTAAAAAACAGGGACAGACAAAGCTTGCATTTGAAAATTATTTTCATGCTTTGGAATATGAACCGCATTCTTATATAAAAACAGAGTTGTCCAGAATCTTTCTGGAAGATCTTTACAAAGGAAGCAGAAGAGCCAGATTTTTTGCAAAGCGGACAGATGCAGCAGAGTTTCTTGATGCCTGGCTGGGTAAATATAAAAGCCAGAAAGATCTGGAGAAACTTCTGGAGAGAATATTATAACTATTTGCAAATATAGTAAATCGGCAGAAAAGAGGTAAAATGTGTTAACAAGAGAACAGCAGACGATACTGGAACTTCTTAAAGAAATAGACACTATATGCAGAAAGAATAAGATCACATATTTTCTTTCACCATATTTTACCCTGTGTGCTGTAACAGGACGCTCTTTTCCGAAGAATCCTACAAGTGGTGCTATATATATGAAAACCAGGGATATGGAAAGATTCAAGAATGTTTTTGAAGAGGAACCGGAGTTGAGAAGAGCTTTGGAATCTATGGATAATAACAAACGTTTTCCGGGGTTTCATCTCAGGTATGTAAATAAGGACACTCTGTTTTATAAACTGGACGATTACGGGAAATATCAGTATCCGGGAATTGCAATAAATATTATGCCGCTGCAGTGCGAGTATGGACCTAAAAGGAAATATCTTTGGAATCGTATGCTGGAGGATGGATGGAAAAAGATCTGTGCAAAAAATGGCAGGTGGAAGACAAAGCGAGATTTTGCATGTATCTGCATGGTACGTTTTCTGTCTTTATGTGGAAGAGAATGGCTTGGGAAAAGAATATTCAGGGATCTTATCCATCAGCCGCAGGAAAATGCAAAAACATATGTGGTACGTTTTTTGAACAACAATTTTTATTATCCGGCATCTATTTTTGAAACTCCGCAGGAAGTAGAAATGGAGGGTGAGAGATTTTTTGCTCCGGGAAATACAGATGAGTATCTGAAGATAGCCTATGGAAAAAAATATAAAAACAAGGCACCGGAAAATTATCGTCAGCCACCAACTGTAATGTGTAGTGCGTTGATTCCATGTGAAGAATTTATGAAGCAGTCCAAAGAACTGAAGCGTCTTGCTGCCAGCAGAAAAAAACGTGCAAAACACAGAAGGTTTGAAATGGGTTATAAGGAATATTTCAACCAGTGCTGGGATTATGCGAAGTTCTGCGGAAAAAAATATACCTGTGCAAAGGCATACAGACAGAAGGGTGATTATATTCGAAATCTGTATAAGAATGCAGATTATATGGAACTGGAGAAAACATTTTCCGCATATACAAGCATGATGAACAAGTGCCTAAAATATGATGAAATATTTGAAGCAGATCCGGAGATACTGGATATATATATTCAGTATCTTGAAAAAACAGGGCGTAAGCCACTTTTAGAAAAGGTTAAAAAATATGTCGAATAAAATGAAACTTACAGATTATGTGACAGAATTTCTGCAGAAAAAAGGAATTCACGATTTTTTTGGATATCAGGGAACTATGATCGCTCATCTGGTGGATTCCATTGAGCACAATCCCAATACAAAAAGCCATTCCAGCTATCATGAGCAAGGAGCGGCTTTTGCAGCCTGCGGTTATGCACAGGCCAAAGATTCCTGCGCCTGCGCGTATGCTACTAGCGGACCGGGAGCTGTAAACCTGCTTTCCGGCGTGGCTGATGCGTATTTTGATTCGCTGCCTGTGATCTTTATTACCGGACAGCTGAATACCTATGAATATTCCGGGATCGACGGTCTTCGTCAGCAGGGATTCCAGGAAATTGATATTGTTTCCATGGCGAAGCCTGTGACGAAGTATGCAGTGCAGATCCGGGAAGCACAGGATATTGTGAGAGAGCTGAATCTGGCATGGCAGATCGCCAACACAGGCCGTAAAGGGCCGGTTCTTATTGACCTTCCGATGAACATCCAGAGAGGGGAAGTCAGTGATCCGGTTTATGATATGAAGTTTTCCGATGAGGAGACAGAGGCAGCTGTATATGACCAGAAAGATGGTGGAAACGGAGCTGCTTTTTACAGGGCGGCTGTGGATAAAGCAGATTCTTCTGATGCAGATGAAGCTGTGAAAGAAATTTTATGTAAACTTAAGGCGGCGAAACGTCCGGTGTTTATGATCGGTCACGGAGCAGCTGGCTCCGGGGAAAAAATCCTCATCGATATTGCAAGAAAGCATCAGATACCGGTGATCACAAGCGTTCTGGCAAGATCTGTCCTTGGGTGGGATGATCCGCTGAACTGCGGCTGTATTGGCGGTGCGTACGGACATCGTTATGCGAATATGATCGCCAATGCCAAGAGTGATCTTCTTGTGTGTTTTGGAATTTCCCTGTGCACGCGTCAGATCGGAACGAAAGTTCACGAATTTGCCAAAGGTGCACAGATCGTAAGGGTGGACATTGACCCTTATAACCTTGAGAGAGAGATCCATGAAGGCGGAGAAGGGGAGAAATGCTTTTGCGTAAGCGCAGAGGACGTGGCAGAGAGATTAGCTGCTGCTGAGAGCCAGATCAGTTCCTATGGGGACTGGCTTGGAGTGTGCCAGAAGATCCGCAGAGAGCTTACACAGGTGGACGATGAGACTCCAGAGAGATATCCGAACCGCATGATCGCATATTTAAGCGACCAGCTTGGAGATACCGGTGCTGTGGCTGTTGATGTAGGACAGCATATGGTATGGAGCTATCAGTCCTTTCATAATAAACAGGATCAGAAGATACTTTTTTCCGGCGGACATGGTGCCATGGGTTATGCACTTCCGGCGGCGATCGGAGCTCATTATGCCACCGGGAAGCCGGTAGCCTGCATCTGCGGAGATGGTGCGTTCCAGATGAATATCCAGGAGCTGCAGTGGGTGAAACGTGAGAATATTCCGGTCAAAATGATCGTGATGAATAATGAGGCTCTGGGTATGATCCGCCATCTTCAGAGAGATTATTTTGACTGTGTGTATGTGGATACTTCTGATGGCAGCGGATTTTCGTCCTGTGATTTTTCTGATGTGGCGGAGGCTTATGGCATCCGAGCGAAGAGAATCCAGGGTGAAGATGTGGAGAAAGTTTCTGGCGAGTTTCTGGAGCAGAACGGGCCGGAACTTCTGGAGATCATGCTGGAGAACGGAACTTATGCGTACCCGAAAACCTGTCTTGGGGAGCCGATCCACAACCAGCAGCCTTATATACCGAAACCGATTTTTGATGAACTGATGGAGATATAAGATGGGAAAAGTAACTGTGATCACAGGCGGTACCTCCGGAATTGGAAGAGGGATTGCTGAGAAGATCCTGGCTGGGTCAGCAGCAGAGGACAGGATCTTTGTAACATATGGGCATAATAAGGAGAAGGCGCAGGCATTTCTTGAGAGCCTTCCCCTGGAAAAAAGATCTCAGGTGATCCTGATGAAGGCAGATATGTCTTCCTATGAAGATATGATGGCTTTTGTGGCGGAGCTGAAAGGGCAGGCGGATCATATTGACTGGCTGGTGAGCAATGCAGGGGTAAGTACTTATGCCAAATATGAGGATTATACTTTTGAAGAGTGGACAAGGATCGTGAACACCAATCTTTCTGTGCCGGTGTTTATGGTCAAAGAGCTCCGGCCGCTGATGAGTGAGGGCGGAAGTGTTTTATTTACCGGTTCTTATGCAGGGCAGCAGGCGTATTCCTCTTCCCTGGTGTATGGCGTTACCAAGGCGGCGATCCATTTTCTGACCAAATCTCTTGTGAAAGAGTTTGAGCCGAAGGGCATTACAGTGAATGCCATTGCGCCTGGATTTATCGAAACTCCATGGCACAGCACCCGCACCCAGGAGAGCTACGACCGCATCAATAAAAAGATCGCACTCCACAGATTCGGAACAGTGGAGGAAGTGGCGGATATGGCGTTTGCAGTGCTTGGAAACGGGTATATGAATGGCAGTGTGGTGGATATTCATGGAGGTTATGACTTCTTTTAACACCAGTCGAAAGTGCGCAGGAAGACACGTTGTGCTTGCACATAAGGGGCTTCTTATGACTTTCTGCATAGGGGCGACGCCCCTAAAACGAGATGCAGCGAAGCGGAATCGAGTTTGTGCACTTGAGACATCCGTATGGAAAGTGAATTTCTTTATAATTGAGCGAAAAAGGCTTGACTTGCATACCTGCTCTGTGCTAAAATTGACGAGCGACATGGAAGTTAGGTCTTTTTTTTATGCCCGAAAATGACGACGGATAAACGTTCCGGGCAGTACAGAAGACCATGCAAATGAAAACACTGGAGGTGGAAGTTGTGCGCGTTAAGATTACATTAGCATGCACCGAGTGCAAGCAGCGTAACTACAATATGACGAAGGAGAAAAAGAACCATCCTGAGAGAATGGAGACCAAGAAATATTGTAAGTTCTGTCATACACACACTCTGCACAAGGAAACAAAGTAATCACAGAGATTTGTGAGGTTATGCTATGGAAAAACAGAAATCTGCGGACAAGCCGCAGAAAAAAAGTTGGTTTCAGGGAATTCAGTCAGAATTTGAGAAGATTGTCTGGACAGACCGTGCCACACTGGCAAAACAGACTGTTGTGGTCGTGATCATCACGATCATCCTGGCAGTGGTTATCAGTGTAATGGATTCCGGAATCCTGGAATGCATTAATTTCTTAATGAAGTAAGGATAAAGGTGATTGTATGTCAGAAGCAGCAAAATGGTACGTTGTCCATACCTATTCCGGGTATGAGAACAAAGTAAAAGCCAACATTGAAAAGACAATCGAGAACAGACACCTGGAAGACCAGATCCTGGAGGTACGTGTTCCGCTGCAGGATGTAGTGGAGATGAAGAACGGAACCTCAAGACAGGTTCAGAAGAAGATGTTTCCAGGCTATGTGCTTCTCAATATGGTGATGAACGACGATACCTGGTACGTTGTCCGTAATACCAGAGGTGTTACCGGATTCGTAGGACCGGGATCAAAGCCTGTGCCTCTTACAGAAGAGGAAATGCTGCCGCTTGGTATCCAGAAACCGGATATCGAAGTGGACTTCGCAGAGGGCGACATGGTAGTTGTTACTGGTGGTGCATGGAAGGATACCGCAGGTGTGATCACAGGTATCAATATGCAGAAACAGACAGTAACGATCAATGTTGAGCTTTTCGGTCGCGAGACACCGGTAGAAATAAGTTTCGCAGAAATCAAAAAAGCTGAGTAATTAAAAAACAAGGTAACAGCAAGTGGGAGGGACACACCCCCGCCAATACCACATAGGAGGTGCCGAAAATGGCAAAGAAAGTAACAGGATATATCAAATTACAGATTCCGGCTGGTAAAGCAACTCCAGCACCACCTGTAGGTCCGGCTCTTGGACAGCACGGTGTAAACATTGTACAGTTTACAAAGGAGTTCAACGCAAGAACAGCTGATCAGGGAGACCTTATCATCCCGGTTGTAATCACTGTTTACGCTGACAGAAGTTTCAGCTTCATAACCAAGACTCCGCCGGCAGCAGTTCTTCTTAAGAAAGCTGCAAACATCAAATCTGGTTCCGGTACACCGAACAAGACTAAAGTAGCTAAAGTTACTAAAGCACAGGTTCAGGAGATCGCTGAGCTGAAGATGAAAGACCTCAATGCAGCATCTATCGAGGCTGCTATGAGCATGATCGCCGGTACAGCAAGAAGTATGGGAATCGAAGTCGTAGACTAATAAATACCGAAGCTTAAGTTCGGGGTTCCCGTAGAAAAAGTGAAATTTTCAAGTGGGAGGGCTTTTCCCCGCAAATACCACAGGAGGTTATAGAAATGAAACGAGGAAAGAAATATGTGGAAGCTGCGAAAGCAGTAGACCGCGCAACATTATATGATGCACCAGAGGCTATCAGCCTTGTTAAAAAGGCTGCTGTAGCTAAATTTGACGAGACCATCGAAGTTCACATCCGTACAGGCTGCGATGGACGTCATGCAGATCAGCAGATCCGTGGAGCAGTTGTTCTGCCGCACGGAACAGGTAAAAAAGTTCGTGTACTTGTATTTGCTAAAGATGCTAAGGCAGAAGAGGCAAAGGCAGCAGGAGCAGACTTCGTAGGAGCTGAGGACCTTATTCCGAAGATCCAGAACGAGGGATGGCTTGACTTTGACGTTGTAGTTGCAACACCGGATATGATGGGCGTTGTAGGTCGTCTTGGTCGTGTACTTGGACCGAAAGGCTTAATGCCAAACCCGAAAGCTGGTACTGTAACAATGGACGTAACAAAAGCTGTTAACGACATTAAAGCAGGTAAGATCGAGTATCGTCTTGACAAATCCAACATCATCCATGTTCCGATCGGAAAGGCTTCCTTTACCGAGGAGCAGTTAAGCGACAACTTCCAGACGCTTATGGGAGCTATCACAAAGGCTAGACCTAGCACACTGAAAGGTCAGTATCTGAAGAGCGTTACAATCGCTCCGACAATGGGACCTGGTGTTAAGCTTAACCCGGTTAAATTAGCTCAGTAATAAATTTTAAATACCCTGTGCAGAGGTGAGAATCTTTGTATGGGGTATTTTTTTGTTGAAAAAAATTTCCCGGGGAGATGGGAGAGTGGCTTGATTTTTTGGCTTAATGCTTTTACAATAAGGCTCAAACCAGTGATAGATTTAGAGGATTGTTAGAAATTTATCATCTAAAGTTTACAAATGAAAATTCAAATTGTGATAGGATATAAATAGTAGAGAAATGAAGAGGAAATCTTTATCTGAGTGGGGAGTATAAATTGAGTTCAAAAAAGCGCAGAGCTAGTAAAAGAAGAAAAGAAGTCAACAAGATAAAGATGGCTCTCTGCCTTTTGGTGGAGGCTATTGTGATCGTGACGCTTGTGGTAATCATCGGCTGGAACAAAGGGGTCGGAGACTGGATGGAGTCTCTGCAGAGACCGGTGGTACGCAAGCTTGAGATGAGCGGCATCAACAGTCCATATGCAGTCCTGATGCAGGTAAAAGGCGGAAAGATCATCGGAAATATGAAGGGCGATGAGAAGATCTATCCGGCTTCCATGACAAAGATCATGACTGTGCTGGTGGCACTGGAGAACCTGGATGATCTGGATCAGGAGATCACTTTGACGCAGGAGATGTTTGAAGGACTTTATGAGCAGGACGCAACACAGGCAGGATTTCAGCCGGGTGAGACAGTGCGTGCCATCGATCTTCTCTATGGAGCCATGCTGCCGTCCGGTGCGGAGTGCTGTATCGCACTGGCAGATACAGTTGGTGGTTCCACAGAAGGATTTGTGGAAATGATGAATAAAAAAGCAGAGCGGCTTGGCATGAGCGGAACACACTTCTGTGATACCACAGGACTGCATGATCCGGATCATTACAGTACTGTGCGTGATATTGCAGTATTGCTCAGGTATGCACTTAAGAACGATACGTTCAGAGAGATCATTGAGAGTCCAAGACATTCTACCGGAGTTACGAATATTCATCCCAGTGGAATTACTTACTATAGTACCATGTTTAAAAATCTTTCCGATACTTCTGTGACTGGCGGTCAGATCCTGGGCGGCAAGACAGGATATACCAGTGAAGCTGGGCTTTGTCTTGCCAGCTTCGCGGAGATTTATGATAGGGAGTATATTCTGGTTACTGCCGGCGCAGCAGGGAATACGGGAAGTGCACTGCATGTGCAGGATGCGGTGACTATTTATAATCGGCTTGGCAGCGCGATTGAGGCGCAATTAAATAAGTGAGTGATTTTTTGTTCCACCGGACGGGAAAACGGCCCGCGCAGCGGGCCTGTTCCCTGAGATATGACAACCAGGAACAGGTCTGCTTGCAGACCGCCTTCCGTCCGTTTGTATTCATCGGCA
>CAVBVT010000117.1:0-8596 GCA_963598855.1 Eggerthellaceae bacterium | reverse complement strand
GCCTGGCAGTGGTGGATGGCAAAATAAACGGCAAGTGAGTTGAATACATGAATACTTGGCAGGATATTGGTCGGTGTATCTGCTTTATAGATACTTGCCACCAGCTCGGTAAAAATATTGTTCCGCGGGAATACAGCGGGACGGAGATACTGGATATTCGGGTAAATATAGGAAACCACCAGAAAAACCGTCATGCCCATCATCAAGTTGAAGATCAACTGAAAATATTCTCGTTTATTCTTATTTAAAAACAGAAAATAGGCAACTGTAAGGATCACGTACGGAAACCACAGAAGGTACGGGATAATAAAGATCTCGCAGAACGGAATCATATCGTCAAAAACAGTATGTACAACATGGTAGAAATGTACAGGCCGCTGTTCCAGATAACCAAACAGGATAAGATACACGATAAAATAACTGATGATCACAAGACCGTGCCTGTATTTCTTTATCTTACTCAACATAACGCTTCCTTTCTTGAAGTATGGCTGAATGCAGCCCATTAGTCGGATTGTTTACGCTTCAGTTTGTTAAGTATCCACCTGCTACTATAACACAGGCATTATGATTTTTAAAGGTTTCTTTTCGATTGTCACAGAAAATTCACGCTGGATTCCGCCGGATTCTCCGTCTTTATGCACAGGAAGAGGATGGTCACTTGTAATATGTACGTCCCTGCACTTTGAAATATGTACTCCTTTGATCTTCGTATGCCCGCCCCAGAGTGCGCTGGGCAGACAGAAAAGCATCTTGAATTTGGAAATGCCTGAAATAACGATCACATCCAGAAGGCCGTCATCGTATCTGGCATCCGGGCAGAATTTAAAACCGCCTCCTTCGTATTTCTGGTTCATGATAGTTGCAAACCACGTTTTCGGGAATGTCTGCTCGCCTTCTGTATCTGTTCGTACTGTGACTGTAGAAGGTGTGAGGAACAGAAACTGTTTCAGTGCAACCATAAGATAGGTAAGTTTCCCAAGATGAAGACGGTTGAGAAATTTTTTGCCAAGGGTGATAAGTACTTCCTGACATACCGCTGCATCATAACCCATTCCTGCACTGATGCCGAAACGGTAGGCATGCGGCCCAAGCTGGATCCTCGGAACATCCATGGAAACAATACGTTCTTTATTTAGTATGGTGCGAAGTGCCTCTTCCGGGTCCCTGGGAAGTCCCATGCTCCGGCAGAAATCATTGCCTGAACCAGTAGGGATGAAGCCAAAGATCACACTGTCCAGATCTTTAATCCCTGTCAGAACCTCGTAAATAGTTCCATCACCGCCAACAGTGACCAGTGTTGCCGGATCATCCGGAGTTCCTGATTCGCTGATCTTACGTGCAAATTCTGTGGCGTGTCCCACATACTCTGTGAGAAAATACTGATATGAAATCCCCTGACTCTCCATGATGCTGCGAAGATGGTTCCAGATCTCAAGTCCCTGGCCTGACCGCGAATTGGGATTCACAATAAAAGAATACATATAAAACCCTCCAAACTACTGTCAGCCTTATCATAACATTGACGTAAGCGTTTTACAAATTAAAAATTCTTAAGGAATTCTATATTTTACATAAATTTAACGGTTTTTTTATTCTGGATTTTACGCAGAAAATTTATACTTACAAAAAACAAAGAGAAAACAGAGTTGGAGGAAATTATGATATATCTGGTAGAGGATGATGAGAGCATCCGTGAACTTGTTGTATACACATTAAACAGTCAGGGACTTGAGGCTCAGGGATTTGAGCGGCCTTCTCTTTTCTGGAAGGCACTGGAGAAGGAACTTCCGTCACTGGTACTTCTGGACATCATGCTTCCTGAGGAGGACGGCCTTTCCATTCTGAAAAAGATCCGAATCCGTCCTGATGTGCGGAAACTTCCGGTGATCATGCTCACTGCGAAAGGCAGCGAATTCGATACAGTAGTAGGACTGGACAGCGGAGCAGACGATTACATCCCGAAACCGTTCCGTATGATGGAGCTGATCTCCAGGGTCCGGGCACTGCTTCGAAGATCTGAGGATAACGGGGCTGAGGAATACCGCATGGATAACCTTTACGTATGCCCGGGAAGACATGAGGTGACAGTTGATAAGGAACCTGTGAACCTTACCCTGAAGGAATATGAGATGCTTTGTCTTCTTCTTAAAAACAGCGGTACCGTACTTTCCAGGACGCAGCTTCTCAATCAGATCTGGGGATATGAGTTCGACGGAGAGAGCAGGACTGTGGATGTACATATCCGTACCCTCCGCCAGAAACTTGGTACAGCCGGAGATCTGGTGGAAACGGTCCGCGGAGTAGGATATAAGATCAGCGGAAAATCTGCATAACAGGAAATAGAAAAAGAGCGTTACTGTTCACTGGTAATATTCCGCGAGGTGTTTTTTGTGAGCGGAGGTCACAGAAAACCCGAGAATTGCGGCGCGAAATCATGTAAAACATGATTTCTGTGCATCGCGAAGCGTGTTGCTGGTCACGGAGTGAACAGTAACAAAAGAGCATTTCGATGGAAAAAAGGCCTCGGCACTTTTCTGGACGAAGTGCTTTTTTCATGCTATAATAGGTGAACCCTGGAGCATATCCCTAAAATGCTTCAAAGAGCAAGAGGTGAAATAAAAAATATGAAATCATTAGTTATCGCGGAGAAGCCGTCCGTTGCCAGAGATATCGCCAGAGTTCTCCATTGTAATCAGAAAGGGAACGGAACCCTGGAAGGAAAAGATTACGTTGTGACCTGGGCACTGGGGCACCTGGTAACACTGGCTGATCCGGAAGAATACGATAAGAAATATACTAAATGGGAACTTTCCACTCTTCCCATGATGCCTGAGAAGATGAAACTGGTGGTGATCCGCCAGACATCCAAACAGTATCATGCGGTGAAAACCCAGCTTTACAGGAAGGACATCGGGGAGATCATCATTGCCACAGATGCAGGCCGTGAGGGAGAGCTGGTTGCAAGATGGATCCTTGCCAAGGCAGAATGCCATAAACCGATTAAACGTCTGTGGATCTCATCTGTAACGGACAAGGCTATCCGTGACGGATTTGCACACCTTAAGAACGGTCATGATTATGATAATCTCTACCGCGCTGCACAGGCAAGAGCAGAGGCAGACTGGCTGGTTGGAATGAACGGAACTAGAGCACTGACCTGCAAATATAATGCACAGCTTTCCTGCGGACGTGTACAGACACCAACCCTTGCCATGATCGCAAGACGTGAGCAGGAGATCCGGGAATTTAAGCCGGAAGATTATTATGGCATCACCCTGCAGGCAGGAAATGTGCGCTGGACATGGAGAGATAAAAAGAATGGAAGTCTCCGGACTTTTAAGAAAGAACGCGCACAGGAAATCCAGGCGAAAGCAGGAAAAAGCAGTCTTACAGTAATGAGAGTTGCCAGAAAACCGAAGAAAACGTTTTCGCCGGGACTTTATGATCTGACAACACTTCAGAGAGAAGCAAATCAGAAATATGGTTTTTCCGCAAAGGAAACCTTAAATATCATGCAGAGATTGTATGAGAACCATAAAGTGCTCACCTATCCGCGAACGGATTCCAGATATATTGGAAAGGATGTAGTTCCTACTATCAAGGAACGTCTTCAGGCATGCGGAACAGGCCCTTACCGGAAACTTGCAGGTGCACTTGCCAACAAGCCGATCCAGGCGAATTCAAGTTTTGTAGACGACAAGAAGGTCAGCGACCATCATGCGATCATTCCTACAGAACAGTTTGTACAGCTGGATCATATGACCAATGAAGAGCGAAAGATCTACGATATGGTCGTGCGGAGGTTTTTAAGCGTGCTGTATCCGCCGGCTGTATTTGAGCAGGTAAGTATGGAAGGAATAGCAGCAGGAGAGACTTTTGCAGCAAGCGGACGTATTGTGAAAAGTGCGGGCTGGAGAGAAGTGTACGAAGGCGGCTGGCAGGACGATGAGGAGGATGATTCCCAGGAGAAACTGAAAGATCAGAAACTTCCGGAACTGAAAGAGGGCGAGAATCTTACCGTGGAATCAGCTTCACTTACTAACGGAAAGACGAAACCGCCAGCGAGATTTACAGAAGCCACTCTTCTTGGTGCTATGGAGAACCCGGTTCATTTTATGGAGAGCCATGATAAGAAGGCAGCCAGAACACTGGGCGAGACAGGCGGACTTGGAACGGTTGCAACAAGAGCCGATATCATTGAGAAGCTTTTTAACAGCTTTATGATGGAAAAAAGAGGAAATGAGATTTACATTACTTCCAAGGCGAAACAGCTTCTGGAGCTGGTGCCGGAAGATCTGAAAAAACCGGAGCTGACTGCAGACTGGGAGATGAAGCTCATCGATATTGCCAGCGGAAAACTCCGTCAGGATAAGTTCCTCACAGGAATCCGTGAGTATGCCTGTGAGATCGTAGATGAGATCAAGGCAGGCCAGGGAACTTTCCGCCATGATAATATGACAAACAAGAAATGCCCCAACTGCGGAAAACATCTTCTTGCAGTTAGCGGCAAGAATGCAAAGATGTTGGTGTGTGAGGACAGAGAGTGCGGTTACAGGGAGACGGTTTCCAGGACGACCAATGCGCGCTGCCCGAAATGCCACAAGCGTATGGAGATGCTTCTGAAAGGAAAAGAAGAGACCTTTGTGTGCCAGTGCGGATATAAAGAGAAACTTTCCTCCTTCCAGGCAAGAAGAGCCAAGGAAGGGGCAGGTGTTAATAAAAGGGATGTGCAGCGTTATCTTAAGAAGCAGCAAAAAGAGGCAAATGAGCCGGTGAATAACGCATTTGCGCAGGCATTATCCGGGATTAAACTGGATTAGATATCAGATAGAACGTGTTCATGAGCAAGTAGCGAAGCGGATTGCGAATGTCCGCTTTAAACAGCTGCCAAAGCCTGAAAAGTACCGGCAATTCTGGAATGGTGCGATCAGGCGTAAACAGGCAGGACAGCAGAAAGAGAGGATTCGCATATGGGATTACAGGATGACAGAATGTCAGGAAACATTCAGGATATAGCAAGACTGATCACAAGACTTCTTCTTCAGGGAGATATGCCGCAGTATACACTTCCGGCAGCAGAAGCAGATTATACAGAAGCAGATCAGCTTTTTTCAAAGATTATGGGACTGGCAGATGAGGGAGATATCAACGGAGCAGAGAACGAGCTTCTTATGAACATGGAAGACGATGATCCAGAATATCTGGAACTTGCCCTTACATTTTATCTTTATCTCAATGATATGGACGGTGATTATCTGGACGACCATGATTATTCCAGGGAGGAGATCCTGGACGGTTTGAAGAGCCTGGCTGAAGACTGGGGAGTAACGGGACTGGAGACCCTTGTGTAATGCGGCGGGAAGTTACGCTGGAGGAGATTTCCGACGGCCGTTTATACGAAGCAAACGACATGGTAAAGGCAGACTGCCAGGACTGCAAAGGATGTTTTGACTGCTGTACGGGAATGGGAGATTCCGTTGTGCTGGATCCTCTGGATGCATGGCGTTTAAGTCAGGGACTTCATTTAAGTGTAGATCAGCTTCTTGCGGGAAAAATCGAGCTTGGCGTTACAGACGGGAATATTCTGCCGCATCTTAAGATGACAGGGGCAGACGAACGCTGTGTATTTCTGGATGGAAACGGACGGTGTTCTATTCACAGCATCCGTCCGGGATTCTGTCGTTTGTTTCCGCTTGGAAGATACTACGAAGATGGAAGTTTTAAATACATCCTTCAGATCCACGAGTGTAAAAAGACCAGCCGCAGTAAGATCAAGGTCCGGAAATGGGTAGATACACCAGATTTCAAAAATTACGAAAAATTTGTCTGTGACTGGCATTATTTTCTTCTGGATGTGCAGGAAGTTCTCTATCAGAGCGAGGACAGTGATCTGATCCGAAACCTGAATATGTATGTGGTGAACCAGTTTTACCGGAAGCCTTATGATGGGAACAGGGATTTTTATGAGCAGTTTTATGAGAGACTTGCAGTGGGAAAAGAGCTCCTGAGCCTTGGTGTGTGAAACAGACCAGGCAGTGAGGTGGATGATCTTATCCGTCTGAAATTCTCTCAAGCGGAGGAAAGAAAGGATTTTTAACATATGAACTTAAATCAGCTCACATATTTTGTGACACTTGCCCAGATCGAGAATTATACAAGGGCGGCTAAACGGCTGGATATTACACAGCCAAGCCTCAGCCATGCGATCTCCAACCTGGAAAAAGAACTCCAGGTACCGCTTTTTGAGCGCCACGGAAGAAATGTGACCATGACAAAATACGGGGAAATGTTTCTGAAATATGTGCAGGACTCCTTACATATCCTGAATCTTGGTGTGGAGAGGATCCAGGAGGCGGCAAGGATTCCGGGAGGAAGTATTTCCATCGGATACATCCATACCCAGGGACGCCGTTTTATCCCGGAGCTTGTCCGTGGATTTTTAAATGAGCAGGAAGGGAAAAAGATCGATTTCCATTTCCAGAATGCAGCTACAGGAACCTTGATCCGGGGCCTGAAGGAAGAAAAGTTTGATGTGATTTTCTGTTCCCGCGCGGAAGGGGAAAAAGAGATCAGTTTTGTGCCGGTAGCAGAAGAAAAACTGGTAGCTGTAGTGCCTGAGAATCATGCTCTTGCAGGCAGAAATACAGTGACCATAGAAGAATTGGGTCAGTATCCTCAGGTGACTTTTACTCCGACAAGCGGACTGTATTTTGTGGTACGGGAACTTTTTGAAAAAGAAGGGATCGTACCGGAAACCGCTTTTGAAGTGGAAGAGGACGGCGCACTTGCGGGAATGGTGGCAGAAGGTTTCGGCGTGGGGATCGTGCCGGATGTGCCGGTAATCCACACTCTGCCTGTGAAGATCTTAAATATCGAGAATCTTCATTATCGCCGTTACATATATATGGGAATGCTGAAAAACCGGTATCCAAGTTCTCTTGTGGAGCAGTTTCGGGATTATATCTTCAAGCATTACCGGATCTATGAAGTGATACAGTAGAATATCTGTGAAAAAAATCGCATGAAAAAATCTCTGCTTTTGTAATAAAGGGGCAGAGATTTTGTGTATAGATTTCCTGAAAAAAACTATAGAAAATATCTATAAAATGTATGTGTAAATTCAATGAAAATTTGGGTTGAGATAAAAATAACCAGTTGGTATAATAAGGACAGACACTCGGTTTAAAGTGATAAAGTGATGGCGGAAATCCGTAATAAAATGAACGAAGCAAAGGAGAAATTATGAACCAGTTAGAAGTATTAAGAGAGAGCCTTGGACAGTGCGATGAGATCATTCTGGACGCACTGCTTATGAGAAACAGAATCGTAGAGGACATTATGGTATACAAGGAAGCCCATGAGCTTCCGGTACTGCAGCCAGAGCAGGAGGCGAAGCAGAAAGGATGGCTGGAAGCCAGAATGGAAGGCAGACGCCATAAGAAAGAAGTAAACGATGTTTTTACAAGCATCACACAGAACAGTAAGAGAATCCAGTCCAGAAATCTTTTCAATTACAATATCTTCCTGATCGGATTCATGGGCGCAGGTAAATCCACAATCTCTGATTACCTGAAGAATGCGCTGGCTATGGATGTAGTTGAAATGGATCAGTGTATCGTAGAGAGACAGGGAATGAGTATTTCCGATATCTTTGAGACTTACGGAGAAGAGTACTTCCGTGAGCTTGAGACAAACCTTCTCATTGAGATGCAGTCTCAGTCCAATGTTGTAGTATCCTGCGGCGGCGGTGTTCCAATGAGAGAGCGCAATGTTGTTGAGATGAAGAAAAATGGCCGTGTCGTACTCCTTACCGCAAAACCGGAGACAATCCTTGAACGTGTAAAAGACAATCATGACCGTCCGCTTCTTGAGAACAACAAGACAGTTCCATTCATTGCAGACCTGATGGAGAAACGCCGTGCGAAATACGAGGCAGCAGCAGATATCGTGCTCCAGACAGATGGAAAGAGCGAGCTTGAGATCTGCGAGGAGCTGATCCACAGCCTTCGCGAGGCAGATGCGGATAAATAATCGCTGATCATAAAACAGAATATTTTTACATATTAAAAGGACAGATGTCTGATAAACCGTACAGAAACAAGACGGAATCGGGCAGCTGTCCTTTATGGTATAAAAACTTCGGTCTGTATATTTACAGATACACATTCCCTTTAATTGGTCTTATAAAAAATCTCCTCGGATGTCTTCTCGATCACAAACTTCTTAAAGGCTTCCACAACCGGTGGATGATACACATCTTTCAGCATGGCCATGTAGAAATTCCTCTGCCAGCTTGGAGAAACAAGGGGCAAGATCTTAAGGTCCAGAGAATGAAGGATAGGGATATCCGGGGCAATGCAGATGCCAAAATCATTGGCAACAAACCCAGCAGCAACCTGATCCTCATCGATCTCAAAAGCCACATCCGGGTACTGGCCAATACTCTTGAACAGCTGGTCAATGATCTGGCGGAGACCACTTCTCTTCTTAAAGATAATCTGTTTATATGGAAGAGTTTCTTCCAGATGGATCTCGGATTTCTCGGCAAGAGGATGGTCTGTTGGTACGATAACAACCAGATTCTGCTTGGCAA
>CAVBVT010000116.1:0-8755 GCA_963598855.1 Eggerthellaceae bacterium | reverse complement strand
CAGAGCAGATGGCAGAGCGGAACGGAGTGACGGAGGAACTCAAACAGCAGGATCCGCTGAAATGGACACAGGAAATGAACGGGTTCAAGATGAGCGCTCTGGAGTTCGTCAGGAACGATCTGATCTACAGTTAAGCAATCCGGAGACTGAGATAGCGGAACAACCACAGGAGCAGTCGGATGAGAAGCCTGAAATGACAGCACAGCCAGAAGTGGTGAACCAGTCGGAAGCAGTAAATCATTCCCAAGCGACAGATCAGCCGGAAGTATTAAATCAACCGGAAGAGACAGAACAGACAAAAGCAGCAGATCAGGTAAAAGCAGTAGAGCAGCCTGAAACGACAAGCCAGATAAAAGTAACAAATCAGCCTGAGGAATATAAGCAGATGGATCTGTTTTCTTCCGACTGGCAAGAAGAGAAAGATGTAGATAACACAGAAAAAGCGGAAAGCATGGAAAAAGTGCCTTCCGCTTTTTCTTTTACCCAGGAGGAGATAAACAATGTGCTTCGTTTCGGCAGTAATACGGATCATGCAAGAGAGCACATTTTTGATGCCTGGCACAAGTGTAAAGGCTATAACGATTTTATTGATCTGCTAAAGCATGATTTTCACGGTGGGTTCGGAATTAAGGGAGAAAACGGAGAGTACGCTGCCTGGTACGATGAAGAAGGTATTCACCTTCGCCGGGGCAATACGGTGCAGCAAAATTCCAGGCATGGGCAGCTTATCACATGGCCGGAGGCTGCAGGCCGGCTTTACCGGCTGTTAGAAGAAGGAACCTTTACATGCGGCGCAGAACTTGCGAGAGCAGAAGATGTGGTGAATATGGAAATTGCAGCCGATCTTATCTATATCTACAGGGATATGACCGATGCAGGAAAAAATCAGGAATATAATCTTCCGTGCCTGAAGGATGTGCCATTTTATTCATTTCCGGAAGCACAAAAGTACATAGTCGCAATGCTTACTAACGCAGAAGCAATCGAAAAATTAAGAGACGAGTTTGCAGATTTTGCCGGTTTATGCCTGCACTATGACAAGGATAAGAAGATATTGCGTTTTCCCTCTGATTATAAAAAACTAATGCCTCTTTTCTTCGAACTCTGCTATGCGAGCCTTCAAAGACGTGATTATATCAGCAAAATGGATGAATTGCCGGAAATAAAGACATTTATTACGGAGGATGAGATTGACGCTGTTCTCTCTTATGGCAGCTCTTTCTCCGGCGGCAAAGAGCGTATCTATAAATATTTTAGCGAAGATCACAGCACCAAGGAAAAAGCAGAGTTTCTCAAAAACGAGTACGGTATCGGTGGCCATTCCCACGCGGTATCCGGTGCTACGCACAGCAATGAAGACCATGATTCTAAAGGAATAACACTGAAAAAATCTGGTTGCGCGGATGTGCAGATGAACTGGACCAAGGTTGCCGAACGTATTACCGCATTGATTCGGAAAGACCGGTATCTCACACAGGAACAGAAGGAGCAGCTGCAAGCGCAGCCGGAAGAGGTAGCAAGTAGCCAGCAGGATACGGAACATGAACAGGAGATCAAAGTTGATAACAATGAGATTGAAAAAAATGAAATAAAAGAAGTTCAGACCAATGATAAAGAACCGGAGTCTGCACAGGATCAGGAGAAAACCATAGATGAGATCATAGACGAAAATCCTGTTTCCGTTCAGGTAAACGGAGAGTGGAAGACATTTCCCAATACAGCTGCGGCAGAACAGGCAGCTTATCAGGAATATAAAGATCAGCAGCGTCGCGATGCACAAAACTTCCATATCACAGATGCACATTTGGGCGAGGGCGGTCCGAAAGCTAAATTCCAGGCCAATATAAATGCGATCCGTCTCTTGAAAGAGCTGGAAAGCAAGGAGCAACAGGCAAGCGCAGAGCAACAGGAAGTCCTGTCAAGGTATGTAGGATGGGGCGGCCTGGCAGAAGCTTTTGACGAAACAAATGCGCACTGGGCAGACGAATATGCGCAGCTTAGAAGTATTCTGACGGAGGAAGAATATGCAGCTGCCAGAGCATCCACCCTAAATGCTCATTACACGGCACCGGCTATTATCCGGGGCATGTATGACACACTCCAGCGCATGGGCTTTCATGAAGGTAATGTACTGGAGCCGGCCATGGGCGTTGGAAATTTCTTTGGTGTGATGCCGGAATCCATGAAGGAGAGCAAGCTTTACGGTGTTGAGCTGGACAGTATTTCCGGCCGCATCGCAAAGCAGCTTTATCCGAAGGCCCAGATCCAGATCACCGGGTTTGAACAGACCAGCTTTCCCAACGACTTTTTTGACGTGGCCGTTGGTAACGTGCCTTTTGGAGATTACAAGGTGGCAGACCGGGCCTATGACAAAAATAACTTTCTTATTCATGATTATTTCTTTGCCAAGACCTTGGATAAAGTGCGTCCGGGCGGCGTGGTTGCCTTTATCACCAGCAAGGGAACCATGGATAAGGCCAGTCCTGAAGTGCGCAGATACCTGGGACAGCGCGCCGAACTTTTAGGCGCAGTGCGACTCCCTAACACAGCTTTTAAGGCAAATGCCGGAACAGAGGTAACTTCCGATATTCTGTTTTTCCAGAAAAGAGAGTATGCCCCGGAGCGGGAGCCTGACTGGGTGAATCTGAGAGAAAACGAAGATGGTATTTCTATGAATACCTATTTTGTAGATCATCCGGAGCAGATCGTTGGAAAGATGGAAATGGTATCCGGCCCGTATGGTCAAGTCAGCACCTGTGTTCCTGATGAGAGTCGGCCTTTTGACGAACAGCTTGCTGCAGCATTGCAGAATATCACAGGACAGATCAAGGAAATCAGTATTGATCCGGATCTTAGACAAGAGCAGTCCCAGGAAAAAGTGATCCCGGCCTCACCGGATGTCAGGAATTACAGCTATACGATGGTTGGGGATGAGATTTACTTCAGACAGGATTCTGTCATGAGTACAAACAGCAAGCTCTCCGCAAAGGTGAAAGAGCGCATCAAGGGGCTGATTGCCGTCAGAGATTGTACTCGTGAACTGATCGATGTGCAATTAGAGGAACATCCGGAAGAAGAGATCATCCAAAAACGGGAAGAACTTAACAGAGTATATGATTCTTTCACGAAAAAATACGGTCTGATCAATTCCAGTGCGAACAATAGTGCTTTTAATAAGGATTCCAGTTATTATCTGCTTACTTCTCTGGAAAATTTTGACGCAGACAAGAATTTTATCGGCAAAGCGGATATGTTCTACAAGCGCACCATTAAGAAGGCGGTGGCAGTCACCAGCGTGGATACCTCCAGCGAGGCACTGGCCGTTTCTTTAAATGAAAAATCTCATGTAGACCTGGCTTATATGGCCCAGCTGACCGGGAAAAGCATAGAAGAAGTCACCGATGAGCTGCGGGGCGTTATCTTTAAGGATCCCGTCAGTCAGGAGTGGGAAAGCGCAGACGCCTATTTAAGCGGCAACGTCCGCGAGAAGCTGGAGATCGTAGAAAAATATGCTGCAAATGATCCGGCGTATGCAGTCAATGTGGAGTTCCTTAAAAAGGTACAGCCGGAGTTGCTGGGAGCCAGCGATATTGACGCACGTCTGGGAGCAACCTGGATCGATGCTAAGTATATAGAAGACTTCATGCGTGATATGTTTCATACGCAAAGCTATTACCTGGGCGGGAGAATACGGGTTTTGTATTCTGAAGTAACCGGGGAATGGCGCATTGAAGGAAAGAAAGCTACCTTTGGCAACTCTTTTATCAATTCCACTTTCGGAACAAGCAGGGTCAATGCTTATGAACTGTTAGAAAGAGCGTTGAATCTCAAGGATATAAAGATTTACGACTCTGTAGATGTGAACGGCGATTCAAAACGTGTTCTTAATAAGAAGGAAACCACCATTGCCGTGCAGAAACAGGAAGCCATAAAAGAAGCGTTTAAAGACTGGATCTTCCGGGATCCGGAGCGCAGAAGAGTGCTGGTGGAAAGATACAACAAGCTTTTTAATTCCATCAGACCGCGGGAATATGACGGCACGCACATAGAATTTCCCGGCATGTCACCGGAGATCACCTTAAAGCCGCATCAGAAAAATGCGGTGGCCCATGTCCTTTACGGCGATAATACCTTGCTGGCCCATTGCGTTGGTGCCGGCAAGACATTTGAGATGGCAGCCGCTGCCATGGAAAGTAAGCGCCTTGGCCTTTGTCAAAAATCTCTGTTCGTAGTGCCCAATCATCTGACAGAGCAGTGGGCCAGTGATTTTCTGCGGCTTTATCCGGGCGCGAACATACTGGCGGCCACTAAGAAGGATTTCGAACCGTCCAACCGGAAGCGATTCTGCTCTCGTATCGCCACGGGAGATTATGATGCCATCATCATCGGTCACAGCCAGTTTGAACGCATCCCTCTCTCCAACAAGCGGCAAACTGCCACCATTGAGCAGCAGATCAAAGAGATAGAGGACGCTATTGCAGAAGCAAAGCTTATGCGGAGCGAGCGCTTTACCATTAAGCAGATGGAAAAGACCAGAAAAACTCTGAAAACCAGGCTGGATAAGCTAAACGACCAGAGCAATAAGGACGATGTAGTGAACTTTGAGCAGCTTGGCGTAGATCGTTTGTTCGTGGATGAAAGCCACAATTATAAGAATCTTTTCTTCTACACGAAAATGAACAACGTGGCCGGCATTTCCCAGTCAGAGGCAAAGAAGTCTTCCGATATGTTTGCCAAGTGCCAGTACATGGACGAGCTTACCGACGGCAAGGGCATTACCTTTGCAACAGGTACGCCTATCAGCAACAGCATGACAGAGCTTTACACCAACATGCGCTACCTGCAGTACAGAACCCTTAAAAAGCTGGGTCTTGGACAGTTTGATGCATGGGCAGCAGCTTTTGGTGAGACACGGACGGCCATCGAGCTTGCGCCGGAGGGAACCGGATACAGAGCAAAGACGAGATTTTCTAACTTTGTGAATGTGCCGGAGCTGATGAGTATCTTTAAGGAGTCGGCTGATATTAAGACGGCGGATATGCTGCATCTTGAAGTACCGGAAGCGGAATATGAAAATGTGGTTTTAAAGCCCACGCAGTTCCAAAAAGATATAGTAGCCTCCCTGGGAGAGCGGGCTGACGCAGTTCTGAATAAAAGAGTAAGCCCCAGCGCCGATAACATGCTCAAGATCACCATGGACGGCAGAAAGGTGGCGTTGGATCAGCGACTGTTTAATCCTATGCTGCCGGATGATGAAAATTCAAAGGTGGCTATATGCGCTGCGAAGGCGTTTAAGATCTGGGAGGATACGAAGGAAAATAGATCCACGCAGCTGATCTTCTGTGATCAGTCCACACCTACTACGGATGGCAGCTTTAACGTCTATCAGGATCTTAAACAAAAACTGATGGCAAAGGGCGTTCCGGAGAATGAGATCGCATTTATTCATGATGCAAAGAGCGATTCGCAGAAGAAAGAACTTTTTGAAAAGGTCAATAACGGCCAGGTTCGGTTTTTGCTTGGATCCACAGCAAAGATGGGAGCCGGAACAAACGTGCAGGAAAGATTGATCGCCTTGCATCATCTGGATGTGCCGTGGCGTCCTTCCGATCTTGAACAGCAGGAAGGGCGTATTTTGCGTCAGGGTAATAATAATAAAAAGGTTAAGATCTTCCGTTATATCACGGAAGGAACCTTTGACGGCTATTCCTGGCAGATCATCGAGAATAAGCTAAAATCCATCAGTCAGATTATGACTAGCAAGTCACCGGTCCGCAGATGTGAGGATGTGGATGAAGCAGTTCTGTCTGCATCGGAAGCGAAGGCACTATCCGTCAGTGATCCGCGCATCAAGGAAAAGATCGAGCTGGATAACCAGGTGGCAAAGCTAAAGCTCTTAAAGGCCAATTACCAAAATCAGAAATTTAACCTGGAGGATCAGATCACGCAGATACTCCCCAGGAAAATCACGGCTTTGAAACTGCGGATCGCTGCCTTTAAAGCGGATATTCAGATGTATGAGCAGAATAAACCGAAGGATGAGGAACACTTTTCCATCACCATAAAAGGTCGACGTCATCTCAATAAAAAGGATGCAGGCGCGGCCATCATTGAGGCCGCTCATGAACTGAAGGGGATCAATGCCACCGCTGAAATAGGTGAATACCTTGGCTTCAAGCTGTCGGTAACTTTTGATGCTTTCAAAAACAATTTTATATTAGGTGCAAAAGGCAGCCAGACATACAATACGTCCATAGGCGTAAAGGATGCAGGAAATATCACCAGACTCAACAATATGCTTGAAAAGCTGCAAGAGCAATCGGAAGAAGCATTAAATAGCCTGCAGAATGCAGAGCATGAACTGGAGACAGCGAAGGAAGCAGTGAATCTGCCTTTTGAAAAGGAAGAAGAGCTGAAGACTAAGATGGAACGCCTGGCGGAATTAAATGCGCTTCTTAATGTAGATGCTAAAGGAGACGAAACCATCGGCGTAGAAGAAGATGCGGATCCGGAGGAAAGTGGAAGTGAGGAAGCGTCCGTGCCGGAGGAAACAAAGGAACATGTAAACGAGCCAGAACCTTATGTTGACCAACAGACAACGGAAGAATCGAATGGACTACTACAGCTCATGGATGAGTCGGAGCCGGAAAGGGGGCCTGAAAATCATATGACCACAGCAGATGAGTTTACAAATATTGAATTGCAGAAAAGGAATAGTTTGGAAGATTTTGAAGAATCTGGATACGATAAAGCCGATTTTATATGCAAATTCCGAGGAGAGAACGTCAAACTCAGCCTTTACGATCATGGCACGGATTTTGAGATTTTCATGGAAAAAGATGGGACTTTGTATGAACTGAAAGAAGCGGAAGTTGCCGATACTTTGTATGACAAATTCCAGGAAGTGCTCCGTTATAGTCTGTATCATGAAGAAATTGAAAAGGCTGCATCTCTTGAAGAGTGTGAGTCTGTGAAAGACAAGCTGACGAGTGATGACAGCGTATACATGGAAGGTGTGGCCGAAAAGCTTTGGAAAGAAGTGGATGAGAAGATGCAAACTTTAGAAAGCAAGCAGCAGACAGAGATCCCTTCACAGAAGAAATCTATTGCCCAACGCATCGCCGAAGGGAAGAAACGTGTGGAAGCAGCACAGGCTGAGCACCATACAAGTACAAAGGAACAGGGATTTTCTCTGTGATGTGTTTAGATGCACTTGTGGACGTGATGTCCACAAGTAAATTTTACACCAATCAACAAGCCTCGTCTTGGCTTTAAATGTTTTGCTCAAAAGTCACGCACTTGTGGACATGATGTCCACAAGTGCAGAAAGGAAAAACGCATGAATCCAAAAATAACAGGCGATGTATCTACAGCGGAATTAAAAGAATTAGTCGATAACATAAAAGATGGTGAAATCATTACATTGACCGTTGAACTGCCGGAATAAGATAGGGAGGACAGCCATGCCCAGGAAAACTAAAAACGATCCGAACCAATATTCGATGGATGAATATTTTATCAAGAAAGCAGATGTCAGACTAAAACTGTCAGAATCTCCCGGACTGTATAGCTATAATCCGATCACTACGCCGGATAAAGCAGTAAACGTCATGGCCGGGGAGTTGGCATCCTATGCCAGTGAGGTGCTTTGTGTCGTGAATTTGGATAGCCAAAATCACGCCATAAATTTCAACATTTGTTCCATGGGGACAATCAGTTCCACAGAGGCCAGTATGCGCGAGATTTTTAAATCTGCGATCCTGTCCAACGCACGCTCCATAATTATCCTTCACAACCATCCTTCCGGAGATCCAACACCGTCAAAGGATGATATAAAGACAACACAAAGAGCTATAGCCGCCGGAAAACTTTTAGGCGTTCCTGTGTTAGATCATGTCATCATCGGCGCCATAAATCGTTCCAGTTACTCTTTGTATGAGCAGATGACGGAATTGTGGGATGAAAATATAAAATCAAATGGTAGGGTTGCCACAGGATTTAGGGAAAACGGCGTGTCATATGCGGCTTCCAAAGATAAGATTTTTTTCAAAATCTTTCGATTAAGAGACAATTATGAAAATGTATATACAAGGTTTACACCACTGGCCCAGTGGAAGGAACTGGGAAGAGTGCCGGAAATCTCGCAGTATGAGGAAGTCATTCGAGGTGAAATTACGAGAGGAAAAGACATAAAAGAAAGAGCGAAAGATATAGATCTCTGCGAAGCACTGTATACGAGATATAATACGGAAATCCCGGAAGGATACTTGGGCTATTCCATGGCGGTATCAGATGTCGTAATGCTGGAGGATGCAGCCGGAAAACGTGCGTTCTTCTGCGACAGCATCGGATTTAGACTTATTCGCGACTTTGAGTATCCGATCCAGAACGAAAATCCGCTCAAAAATGCCGAAGAACTGGAAGAGCAGAATTACAACATGATAGACGGCATTGCCAACAATGGATACGGAGAACGAAAAGAAAAGCGTTCTATTGCAGCGATAATAGAAGAAAAGAAACAGCTGGTAGCTTATGAAAAGAAAAAAATGGAAATAGCCAGGGAAACACATCCAAGTGATGATCGTGAAGAGAGAACGTGATCTTAGTTGACATTTCATGCACACTTTTACCCTTCAGGCATCCCCATTGTCGTTTGTTCGCCGCCTGAAGGGTAGCCCGACGTTTGGAGAAAAATATCAGTGTCAAGCACAAATGAAAATGTCCCGAAATAGTCAAAACATAGGCCCCGGAAAAC
>CAVBVT010000115.1:0-8761 GCA_963598855.1 Eggerthellaceae bacterium | reverse complement strand
ATTCCCTGTTTTACATCATAAACTATTAGTAAAATGGGGAGCTTTTTTCTTAAAAACGAAATCTCTGTCTGAAAAAGCGGATTCCGCCCTTATGACAGCCGTCCGTTCTCCATCTCATACACCACATCTGCCACATTCATGGTGGAGACTCTGTGGGAGACGAGGACTACGGTTCGGCGGGTGGTGTCTTCTTTCAGGGACTTGAGGATGATGCCTTCGTTTAAGGAGTCCAGATTGGACGTAGGCTCGTCCAGAAGCAAAAGAGGACTGTCGTGGAGGAAGGCTCTTGCAATTCCGATCCTCTGTTTTTCGCCGCCGGAAAGAGTGTCGCCAAGCTCGCCGACTTCTGTATCATAGCCTTTCGGAAGAGTCATGATAAAGTCGTGGATGGAAGCTTTTTTTGCAGCCTCCATGATCTCTTCACGGGTGGCTCCTGGTTTCGCGATGGCGATATTGTTTGCGACGGAATCGTGGAACAGGTGAGTTTCCTGCGTCACGTAACTTTCCATGTCACGGAGATGGCGGGTAGGGATCTCCTTCACATCTTTGTTATCTACGGAAATGGTTCCTTTATTCACATCCCAGAAACGCATGAGAAGTTTCAGTAATGTGGACTTTCCGGAACCGCTGGCTCCGTGGAGGCCTGTGATCCTACCTGGGGCAAGTTTCAGGGAATAATTATCCAGGATGGTTTCGTCTTCATACGCGAAGGTTACATGACAAGCTTCTGCGCCTGCAAATCCAGTACCAGTTCTATTTTCCGTTCTCTCCAGATCTGGATCATATATTCTATCTTTTTTTCGTCCATCACAGTATACATCTACTGCTGTCCGTTCCTGTTTATTTTGCTTTTTCGAATCAACGAACTCTCCTGACGCACCAGACTCAGTTTCTCCCGTAATCTCCTCCACCAGCGGCTTCTCCTCAAGAAGAGAAAGCACTCTCTCACCGCTAGCCAGTGTCTGGCTCAGGTTATTGGAAAGGCTGGACAATGCCACAACCGGGCCAAAAGATCCCATCATGGCAATGGTGCAGGTAAGAATCCCGTCAAAACCGATCTTACCCATTCCATACAGATGGATCGTCAGCGCCAGCATTCCGAAAGAAGCCACCAGGATCACCAGGTTGGTAAAGGATCTCTGGGAACCCTCCATCCGGCTTAAATCCTCCTGCATTCCTGCAAGCTTTCTGGAACGGTCAGACATCTGTGCTTTTCTTTTTTCGCCCTGGTTATACTGGATGGTCTCATCAAGGCCACGGAGAGAATCCAGCACAAAACTGTTCAGCTCACCGAATTCTGTGCGGAATTCCATACCCCTCTGGCTTCCCCGCTTTCCATTCCACATGGGGATCACCACTCCAACAACCAGGTAAGCAGCCAGGGCCAGCACGCCTGCCAGAACATGATATCTGCCAATAAAAATAACCATAATTACAGAAGTTAATGTGGCAATCGCGATCGGGGAGATCGTATGTGCATAAAAAACTTCCAGAAGCTCAATATCTGTTGTGATAATGGAGATCAGATTTCCTTTGTCACGCCCTTCCAGCTTAGCCGGACACAGCCTGCGCAAAACAGCGAACACCTTATGGCGGATGATCGCCAGAAGCTTAAATGCAATAAAATGATTGCAGTACTGCTCCACATAATGAAGGATACCGCGGAGAACTGCGATCAGGATCATAACGGCAATGATTCCTTTCACAGAAGTCCCGGAAAGCAAGGTACTCTTCATGGCAGCTTCCGGAATTCCGGAAAGTCCGGCACCCGCCGCACTACCTGCCAGACCATGCAGGATCACCTGTCCTGCCAGGATCGTAAGAAAGATCGCACACAGATATCCGACTGTGCCAAGAATGATCGCAGCCAGCATAATATGAAGAAGCGGCTTCACAAGCCCGATCAGGCTGCCCATGATCGCGAGGGCTCTTCTGCGCTTTTTAGCTGCGCCGATTTCTGAGCTAGACATTCCCGATCCATTATAAGAACCGTCCACTGCTTTCTTTGATTTATTCTCTTTGTTCTTCTCACCACTCATCCCAAAGCACCCTCCTTTCCATAATTCTCCAAAGCCATCTGTCTTTCATAAAGCCGGCGGTAATCTCCGCCCCGTTCCATCAACTCTTCGTGAGTACCATGTTCTTCGATCTCTCCGTCTTTCAAAAAACAGATCTGATCAGATTCTACCACATTGGCAAGTCTGTGTGAGATCAGCAGTACAGTCTTGGTCTTCGCGATCTCATGGATCACATCCATGATCAGTTCTTCGCTTTCCACATCAATATTGGATGTGGCCTCATCCATAATATACACAGGCGCATCGGCAAGGAGTGCCCTTGCGATCACAAGTCTCTGGCACTGTCCGCCGGAAAGATTTCCTGCTTTTTCCAGAAGTTTCGTATCCAACCCGTTCTGGGTATCCAGAAATCCCAGAAGATTGACCTTCTTAAGTACTTCCCGCATTTCTATATCTGTGGCATCTTTTTTTGCCATCTGAAAATTCTCACGAACTGTACCTTTAAACAGATAGCTGTTGTGACGGACCAGTACTACATGTTTCATCAGATCATCCTCACGGATCTCTCCAAGCGGCACACCTCCAACACGGATCTTACCTGAGAACTCCCTGTTCTTGCCGGAAAGAAATCCCGCGATGGTACTCTTGCCGCAGCCGGACTCACCGACCAGAGAAACAAAACTTCCAGCTGGCACAGAAAGGTCGATCCCTTTCAAAATCTCCCGGTCTTTCTCATAGGAGAAATGCACTCCTTCAAAACTGATATCCAGCCCGCCATCCGGCAAAGTCCTCTCCCCTGCTTTCGGCTCCGGGAGATCCAGGATCCGGAAGATCTTGTCACTGGCAGCCATACCGTTCATTGCAATATGGAAAAAAGATCCCAGGAGACGTAACGGTAAGAAAAATTCACTGGCCTGAAGCACAATGCAAAGTGTTCCGGAAAGACTTAAATTTCCATGAAGAAATTCTGTTACTGCCACTGCCATGCCAACAGCCGCGCCGCCATAAGCCACAATATCCATCACACTGGTAGAGTTCAGCTGCATGGTCAGCACCTTCATGGTGATCTGACGGAAACGCTGGGATTCCGCATCCATCTCGTCTGCTTTCTGCTGGTCAGCCTGATAAATTTTCAAGGTAGTAAGTCCCTGAAGATTTTCCAGGAAAGAATCTCCAAGCCCGGTGTAAATGCTCCAGTATTTATTAAGAAGTTTTTTTGCGATCTTCTGCACTACTACAATGGAGATCGGAATTAACGGTACACAGATCAGAAGAACCACACTGGCCTTCATGCTCACCCTGCACAGGATCACAAAAAGAGTCACCGGCGCGATCAGGCTGTAAAACAGCTGGGGCAGATACTTGCCGAAATAGGTTTCCAGCTGTTCCACACCTTCTGTGGAAACCTGAACCACCTCAGAAGAAGAAACCTGCTCTCTGTAGGAAGCACCAAGTTTCAGCATTTTTTCGTAGATCTTTTCCCTTAAGATCCTCTTTACATCCACGCAGGCCAGATAGGAAGACCTTGCGCCCATCCTTTCACAGAAGAAACGGACCACGACCACCAGGGCCAAAGTAAGAACTGTCCGTTTCACGCTCTCTGTAGCCACTGAACTGTAAACTACTTTTTCCAGAAGTCCTGCAATGGAAAAAACAGCGATCACCTGTGAAAGAAGTGCAAGCCATTGCCACAGGATCGTATAGGCAATGTATTTTTTTGCATGGGACAAAAGTCCCACCAGTCTTGTTTTAATCATTGATTCTTTCCTCTCCTGTTTTTCTTTTTTCCCGCTGACTGCAGATCACATGCCATGCAGCAAGCACCGGATGATACAAAATCATTCTAGGCCCGGAAAACCGCATCACCTGTCGGATCTGTTCACGCATCGCCGGCTTGTAACAGTGAACCTTGCAGTTGGCACAAAATGTTTTCTGCTCCATAAACGGACATTTCTCACTCCGCAGCTTCACATATTCCGAAAGTTCCTCACATGGTTTGCACATCTTTCTTGTTTTTCTGTCAAATTCGGAGTGATTTTTACGGCAGTATAGCCGTATCATTTCTTCTGATACCTGTTGTTCTTTTTTACGTTTCTTTTCTACTTTGTTCATTGAATTTCTTATCTTTCATTCTTTTATTTTCGTTTATCTTTTCTTGTGTTAGTTGAGTCTAATCATTATAAAAGATATATTCACTTACTGTCAATAGGGTAAAAAATACCACCAGCCAGCAAATTCACTTCATGGCTGATGGTATTTATATAATGCTTATCAGATTCTCGGTTTCACACCTTTGGTATCTCTCTTTGCAAGCTTGACTTTATTAAGTACATACTGCTTGTCATGATAATCAATTGCGTATTCCTGTCTGCTCTCCAGGAGATAAGCGTGATGGATGCGGTCTCCGCTGGTAAGCTTCATGCCGCGAACTCCCATAGCACTCTTCTTGGTGACGGAAATCTCTGTTTTCATGATGCGGAGGAAGTAGCCTTTTTCGGACTGGAATACAACCTGATCCATCTCGTCGGCTGCTCCTACGAATACAAGACGGTCATCCTCTGCAAGCTTGGTGGAGACAATTGTTCGCTTGGAAACGCGGAATTCGTCACCTTTCACCAGCTTGCACATACCGTTCTCTGTAACGAACAGTACTGTGGACGCTGCTACCTGGCTCAGCGGAGCCACATAGAGGATCTGCTCGGAAGTACTGTCGTAATTACCCAGATTATCTGCCGGAACACCTTTATCGCGAAAACGCACCAGCGGAATATCCTCTGCCTTCACAGTATGAAGCTTGCCTGTATCTGTGAAAATGCAGATCTTATCTGTATTCATGCAGGTAAATACATAACGGCTCTCTGCATGGGCAGCTTCCTTGTTCCGCTCATAGGCATTCTTATCAATAAGACGCATATATCCGAAACGGTCCATCAGGAAGCAGACTTCTGTCTCTTCCATCTTCTTCTCCTCGTAAACGGCTTCCTCTGCATTCTCAATAGAAGTCTTACGCTTGCTGCCGTATTCCTTCTTGATCTGATCCAGTTCTTTCATGATCACTGCTGCCATGGAGTCATAATTATTCAGGATATCCTCATAAAGAGCAATATTCTTCATAGTCTCCTCATGCTCTTTCATCAGGGCATCGATTTCCAGACCGATCAGCTTGTAAAGACGCATATCCAGGATCGCTGTCGCCTGTCTCTCTGTAAATTTCAGAGATCTGGCTGCTTTCTCAGAAGTCTTGGTCTTAAATTTAATTCCTTCAGTCACACCGTCTGTCAGGCATTTCTTTACCTGTTCACGGCTCTTGCTTCCGCGAAGAATCTCAATGATCAGGTCGATCACATCACAGGCCTTGATCAAGCCCTCCTGGATTTCTCTCTTCTCCTGCTCTTTTGCAAGAAGTGTGGTGTACTTTCTGGAATTTACCTCAAAAACAAAATCCACATGATGGGCAATGATCTGCTTCAGGCCCAGAGTCTCAGGTCTTCCGTCTGCAACTGCCAGCATATTCACGCCAAAAGTATCTTCCAGTCTGGTCTTCTTATAGAGCATGTTGGTAAGGTTCTCCACATCTGCGTCACGCTTCAGTTCCAGAACAATACGGATTCCTTCTTTGGAAGACTGGTTGGAGATATCCACGATATCCGTAGTCTTCTTGGTCTCCACAAGAGTTGCAATATCATTCAGGAACTTGCCAATATTGGCACCGATCATAGTGTATGGGATCTCTGTGATCACCAACTGCTGGCGTCCGCCTTTCAGCTTCTCCACTTCCACACGTCCGCGGATACGCAGTTTGCCTGTTCCGGATTCATAGATCTTCACAAGATCATCCTTGTTTACCACGATTCCTCCTGTAGGGAAATCCGGTCCCTTGAGATAGCGCATCAGTCCTCTTGTACTGATGTCGTTATTCTTCATGTAGGCCTTAACTGCATCTACCACCTCACCAAGATTATGAGGCGGAATGCTGGTAGCCATACCAACTGCGATTCCGTCTGCTCCGTTTACAAGAAGGTTGGGAATTCTTACCGGAAGTACTACCGGCTCCTTCTCTGTCTCATCAAAGTTCGGCATAAAGTCCACAACGTTCTTGTCCAGGTCTTCCAGAAAAACTTCCTGCGTCAGTTTCTCCAGACGGGCCTCTGTATATCGCATGGCAGCGGCTCCATCACCCTCGATGGAACCAAAGTTGCCGTGTCCGTCAACCAGTGTACGTCCTTTCTTAAACTCCTGAGCCATGACTACAAGAGCATCATAAATGGAACTGTCGCCGTGGGGATGATATTTACCCATGGTATCTCCAACGATACGGGCACATTTACGGTACGGGCGGTCATACCGTATCCCCAGCTCATACATATCATAAAGAGTACGGCGCTGTACCGGCTTCAGTCCGTCGCGTACATCCGGCAGTGCTCTGGAAATGATAACACTCATTGCATAGTCTATATATGATTTCTGCATGATCTCCGCATAGTCAGTGCGGATAACATTCTCCTGTTTCGTATTCATAATTCAAATTCTCCCAATCTTACTCCGTTACTGCTGATTCCGCGCTTCCGGAAAGATTCTTGATAAATAGCAAAAAACCTGCCCGGATCACCGCATACAATTATCAAATATCCAGTTCTGCATCTGTCGCATGCTCATAGATAAATGCTTTTCGCGGCGGAACATCGCTTCCCATCAGGATCTCTGTCACATCAGAAGCCATACGGGCATCCTCGATCTCCACACGCTTCATCATTCGGGTTTCCGGGTTCAGTGTGGTCTCCCAAAGCTGCTGGGCATCCATCTCACCAAGACCTTTATATCTCTGAAGTGTGAAGCTTCCCGGTTTATGGCTCTTACGATATTTCTCAAGAGCCTTGTCATCGTAGAGATATTCCTCCTGTCCTTTCTTCGGCATGACCTTATAAAGAGGCGGCATTGCAATATACACATGTCCCTCATAGATAAGCTCCGGCATAAAACGGTAAAACAGAGTCAGAAGCAGAGTGGAGATATGTGCACCATCCACATCCGCATCAGCCATGATCACGATCTTGTCATAGCGAAGCTTGGTAATATCGAAATCGTTTCCGTATCCTTCGGAAAAACCGCAGCCGAAAGCATTGATCATAGTCTTGATCTCCGCGTTGGCCAGTACCTTATCAATGGTAGCTTTCTCTACATTAAGGATCTTACCTCGGATCGGAAGGATCGCCTGATAGTTACGGTCTCTGGCTGTCTTGGCAGAACCGCCGGCGGAATCTCCCTCTACAATAAAGATCTCACAGAGAGATGGATCTTTTTTCTCGCAGTTGGCAAGCTTGCCGTTGGAGTCAAAGGAATATTTCTGTTTGGTGAGAAGGTTGGTCTTGGCACGTTCCTCTGTCTTACGGATCTTGGCTGCCTTCTCAGCACAGGAAAGTACAGTCTTCAATGTCTCAAGATTACGGTCAAAAAAGAGCACAAGCTGTTCTCCTGCAACTTTACCGGTAGCTCTTGACGCATCCTGGTTATCAAGCTTGGTCTTGGTCTGACCCTCGAAACGCGGTGCGGGGTGCTTGATGGATACGACTGCCGTCATACCATTTCGGATATCTGCTCCTGTGAAATTAGGATCTTTATCCTTAAGAACACCGATCTCGCGTGCATAGGTATTCATAACTGTTGTAAAAGTTGTCTTAAATCCTGTCAGATGGGTACCGCCTTCTGCATTATAGATATTATTGCAGAAACCAAGTACATTCTCACGGAATTCATTGGTAAACTGAAAAGCGACCTCAACCTGGATGCCGTCTGCTTCTCCCTTAAAATAAACAGGCTCATGAAGAGGCTGTGCGTTCTTATTAAGATCACGGATAAAACCAACAATTCCTTCCGGCTCATGGTACTCGATATCTTCCGGTGTCTCGCCTCTCTTGTCCTCGAAATGGATCGTAAGCTCCGGATTCAGGTAGGCTGTCTCATGGAGACGGCTCTTCACATCTGCCGCCCCGAAGCGTGTCTTCTCAAAGATCTCCGGGTCAGGAAGGAAATTGACGCAGGTTCCTGTTCCTTTCGTCTTCCCAAGTTTCGGAAGAAGGCCTGCCTCCAGTTCGATGGTCGGAATTCCCCTTTCATAATGGTCATGATGTACATAACCATCACGGCTGATCTTAATGTCCAGATATGTGGACAACGCATTTACTACCGACGATCCAACACCATGAAGACCACCGCTTGTCTTATACGCGGAGTTATCAAACTTGCCGCCTGCATGGAGAGTCGTAAAAACAAGACGCTCTGCAGATACGCCCTTGGCGTGCATGTCAACCGGGATTCCACGTCCATTATCTTCTACTGTACAGGAACCGTCCTTCTCAAGAACTACATGGATCCGGCTGCAGTATCCTGCAAGATGCTCATCCACCGCATTATCCACGATCTCATATATCAGATGGTTCAGTCCCTTTCTGGATACGCTTCCGATATACATACCGGGGCGTTTACGTACGGCCTCAAGGCCTTCCAGGACAGAGATACTGCCCGCATCATAAGTGTCTTTCTTTGCCATTCCACTGATTCCTTTCTTTGTTGTCCAAACATTTGTTTGTATTATATTAAAAATAAACGCTGATTTCAATTATTTTTTTGTTGCCACAGCTTATCTATTCTATCAAAAGAGCTTTAAAACCGCAAGGAAAAACAGGAAACGCCAGGGATTTCGCTTTTAACTTTTGGACTCATGTATTTTTATAACAAATCCATTT
>CAVBVT010000114.1:0-8938 GCA_963598855.1 Eggerthellaceae bacterium | reverse complement strand
AACATGATTTCTGTGCATCGCGAAGCGTGTTGCTGGTCACGGAGTGAACAGTAACTGCAGTTTTTTTGCGCGGTTTTTGTCGAAATGATTTACTTGCAGTATAGCCCATATTGTGGTAAGCTGAATGTATCAATAAAAAGCATATTTTCTAAAATAATCTTATATTTCTATTACATTTCATATATCAGGTGAGGAACCTGTCATCTCAGAAAATTCATGCTTTATTCCAACTTTTTCAGCAGGAGTTTTCAGATGAGACTCCTTCATATTCAGTCAGGCAGAGGAGTGATGTATGATTATAAATAAAACAAGAACAGATAGCTCTAACATATTGCAATGGCATCCAGTATTTTATGCAGATATCCAGATAGAACTGGAGGAGGAACGAGATAATCTTATTTTCGAAAATGAGCATCAGCTGGGGACGAAACCTATGGAGATTGATGTACTGGTGATCAAGAAGAAAAAGGATATTTCTATAAACAAGAACATTGGCAGGATTTTTCGGAAATATAATATTATCGAATATAAAAGCCCGACAGATTATATGAGTATCAATGATTTTTATAAGGTTTGTGGTTATGCGTTCTTTTATAAATCGAATACAGTGACAGAGAATGAGATACCTATTAATGAGATTACGATATCATTAGTGAGCAGTGCTTATCCGCGGAAGCTGATCCGGCATTTGCAGGAATTTTGGGGATGGCAGATAAAACTGGAAGAGGAAGGCATTTATTATATTTTAGGATTTAAGATTCCAATTCAGATTATTGTGACAAAACAGTTATCAGGAGAAAAGAATCTGTGGCTGCGAAGCCTGACTGACAAAATAAAAGATCGAAACCATATGAAAAGGCTGCTCAATGAGTACAGGGAGAGACAGGGAAATGTGCTATATGAATCTGTTATGCAGATGATCATAAGAGCAAATGGAGAAAAATTTCAGGAGGTTGATTGTATGTGTGAAGCGTTAAATGAAATTATTCAGATGCAGTTTGAACAGAAACTGAAGGAGAGGCTGAAACAAGGGGAAGAACAGGGAATGCGTGAGGGAATAGAGAAAGGAATAGAGAAAGGAATAGAGAAAGGAATAGAAAAAGGAATAGAAAAAGGAATAGAAAAAGGAACGTTCAATATCAACAGTCTGATTCTGCGTCTGGCTGAACTGGGAAGAATGGATGATATCATAAGATCCGCATCAGATACAGAATACCAGCAGAAACTTTTAACGGAATTCGGGCTTGTGAAAGAGTAGGACAGGTCATAATTTTATATAAGCCAAGAACAAATTGTGCCTACGCTCTGAAATTGCATTTAATAAGATACTTTTTTGCCCGTATTTCCAGTGATTTTGCATGGAAATACGGGCTATTTTGTGCTATAATTATTTGGTATTCGTATGTAAAAAAATATTTATTTTACAGGTATAAATGACAGTTCCGGAGCGGGGTTGAGAATTGCTTTCTGCAAAATGATTCTGCAAAAAGAGAGGTTCTGCAGAAACGAATTTTCAAACACGCCTGGACAGATAAGAACAGGAGGAATGACATGGGCGCAGAGAATACAGAATACGGCGCGGATCAGATCCAGATTCTGGAGGGACTGGAAGCCGTACGTAAGAGGCCTGGAATGTATATCGGAAGTACCTCCAGCCGTGGACTTCATCATCTCGTATATGAGATCGTGGACAATGCAGTCGATGAAGCACTGGCTGGTTTTTGTACGGAGATTCATGTAGATATCAATCCGGATAACTCCATTACAGTCACAGATAATGGTCGTGGAATTCCGGTAGGCATCAATCACAAGGCAGGTATTCCGGCAGTTGAGGTTGTATTTACCATTCTTCACGCAGGCGGCAAGTTTGGCGGAGGAGGATACAAGGTATCCGGCGGACTTCACGGTGTAGGTGCATCTGTAGTAAATGCACTTTCTGAGTGGCTTGAGGTTACGATCCACCGTGAGGGAAAAGAATATAAACAGAGATATGAGCGTGGCAAGACCATGTATCCGCTGAAAGTTACAGGTGACTGTGATCCGAATGTTTCCGGAACAAAGGTAGAGTTTCTTCCGGATAAAGAAATCTTTGAAGATACCATTTATGATTATGATATCCTGAAACAGAGACTTCGTGAGATGGCTTTCCTGACCAAGGGACTTCGTATTGTGCTTGAGGATAAGAGAGAAGGACAGGAGCGGGAAAAAGTATTCCACTATGAAGGTGGTATCCGCGAATTTGTAAGCTATCTGAACAGAAGTAAAGAAGCTCTCTACCCTGAGATCATCTACTGTGAAGGAGAGAAGGATGGCGTATCTGTAGAAGTTGCCATGCAGCATAATGACTCTTACACAGAGAACACTTACGGTTTTGTAAATAATATCAATACACCGGAAGGCGGTACACACATCACCGGTTTCCGTAATGCGATCACAAACACATTTAATGACTATGCACGTAAGAATAAGCTTCTTAAGGACAGCGAGCCGAATCTCAGCGGAGATGATATCCGAGAGGGTCTGACAGCCATCATAAGTGTCAAGATCGGAAATCCGCAGTTTGAAGGCCAGACCAAGCAGAAACTTGGAAACAGCGAGGCCAGAGGCGCAGTAGACAGCATTGTGAGCAAACAGCTGGAGATTTTCCTGGAGCAGAACCCGACAGTTGCCAAAGCTATCGTTGAGAAATCCGTTCTTGCACAGAGAGCCAGAGAAGCAGCCAGAAAGGCACGTGACCTTACAAGAAGAAAATCTGCACTGGACAGCATGTCTCTTCCTGGAAAACTTGCAGACTGTTCTGACAAGAATCCGGAGAACTGCGAGATCTATATCGTAGAGGGAGATTCCGCGGGCGGTTCCGCCAAGACAGCGAGAAACCGTGCCACACAGGCGATCCTTCCGCTTCGAGGTAAGATCCTAAATGTTGAGAAAGCACGTCTGGACAAAATCTACGGAAACAAAGAAATCAAAGCCATGATCACTGCTTTCGGAACCGGAATCCACGAAGATTTTGATATCTCCAAACTTCGTTATCATAAGATCATCATCATGACGGATGCCGATGTTGACGGTGCGCATATTGCGACACTGCTGCTTACATTCCTGTATCGTTTCATGCCGGAACTGATCAAACAGGGATATGTATATCTTGCTCAGCCGCCGCTTTATAAAGTGGAGAAGAACAAGAAAGTATGGTATGCGTACGATGATGATGAACTGAATAATATCCTTACCGAGATTGGACGTGACGGAAATAATAAGATCCAGCGATACAAAGGTCTGGGTGAGATGGATGCAGATCAGCTTTGGGAGACTACTATGGATCCTGAGAAGAGAATTCTTCTCCGTGTGACAATGGACGAAGCTGCCACATCCGAGATCGATCTGACATTTACCACTCTTATGGGAGACAAGGTAGAGCCAAGACGTGAATTTATCGAAGAAAATGCGAGATTCGTTAAGAACCTTGATATCTAGGAGAATAAAGAAGAATGGAAGATAATATTTTTGACAAAGTCCACGAAGTGGATTTGGAAAAAACTATGAAAGAATCTTACATCGACTATGCCATGAGTGTTATCGCCTCACGAGCTCTGCCTGATGTAAGAGACGGCCTGAAGCCGGTACAGCGCCGAGTGCTGTATTCCATGATCGAGCTGAACAATGGTCCTGACAAACCCCACAGAAAATGTGCGCGTATTGTCGGTGATACCATGGGTAAATATCATCCGCATGGTGACAGCTCCATCTATGGTGCACTTGTAAATATGGCGCAGGAATGGTCAACAAGATATCCGCTTGTTGACGGACATGGAAACTTCGGTTCTGTAGATGGTGACGGTGCAGCTGCCATGCGATACACAGAGGCACGTCTTAGCAAGATTTCCATGGAAATGCTTGCAGATATTAATAAAGACACTGTTGATTTCCAGCCGAACTTTGATGAGACAGAACGTGAACCGGTTGTACTTCCGGCACGTTTTCCGAATCTGCTTGTAAACGGTACAACAGGTATCGCCGTAGGTATGGCGACCAATATTCCGCCGCATAACCTTCGTGAGACAGTGAATGCCGTTGTAAAAATCATCGACAATATTGTAGAAGAGGACAGAGAGACAGCTATCGAGGAACTTCTTGATATCGTCAAAGGACCGGACTTTCCAACAGGAGCAACCATCCTCGGAACAAGAGGAATCGAGGAAGCTTACCGTACAGGACGCGGCAAGATCCGTGTCCGTGCAGTGACAAATATCGAGACTTTACCGAATGGTAAATCCCGTATCGTAGTTACCGAGCTTCCGTATCTCGTAAATAAGGCACGTCTGATCGAGAAGATCGCAGAGCTTGTCCGTGACAAAAAGATCGACGGAATCACAGACCTGAACGATCATTCCAGCCGTGAGGGAATGCGCATCTGTATTGACCTCCGTAAAGATGCCAATGCTAACGTGATCCTGAATCTGCTTTATAAACACACTCAGCTGCAGGATACTTTTGGCGTGATCATGCTTTCTCTTGTTCCGAATCATGGAAGCATGGAGCCGAAGGTTCTGAACCTGAAAGAGATGCTGGAGTATTATCTGGAGCATCAGGAGAATGTAGTTCGCAGAAGGACACAGTACGATCTGAATAAAGCTCAGGAGAGAGCTCATATTTTGGAAGGTCTGCTGAAAGCACTGGATAATATCGATGAGGTGATCAGCATCATCCGTGGTTCCCGAAACGTACAGATTGCAAAACAGGAACTGATCGAACGCTTTGAACTGACAGACGTTCAGGCTCAGGCTATCGTGGATATGCGTCTCCGTGCACTGACAGGGCTGGAAAGAGAGAAACTGGAAGCTGAGTATGCAGAGCTTATGGAGAAAATCCGCAAGTTCCAGGCAATCCTTGCTGACCGTAAGCTGCTTCTCCGTGTGATCCGTGAGGAGATCCTTACTATTGCAGAGAAATACGGCGATGACAGAAAGACTTCCATCGGATACGATGTATATGATATTTCCACAGAGGATCTGATCCCGAGAGAGAATACAGTTATCACAATGACCAAGCTTGGTTATATCAAACGTATGACTGTAGATAACTTCCGCAGCCAGAACCGCGGCGGCAGAGGAATCAAGGGAATGCAGACCATTGATGATGACTATATTGAAGAACTTCTGATGACAACGACCCATCATTATCTGATGTTCTTTACCAATACCGGACGTGTTTACAGACTGAAGGCATATGAGATTCCAGAGGCCAGCCGTACTGCAAGAGGAACAGCAATCATCAATCTTCTGCAGCTTGCCCCGGGAGAAAAGATCACTGCAGTGATTCCGCTTCGTAAGTACGAAGAGGGTCATTATCTGATGATGGCAACCAAGAAAGGTCTTGTAAAGAAAACGCCGATCAAGGATTACGAGAATGTTCGTAAGACAGGTCTTACAGCCATTGTTCTCCGTGATGATGACGAACTGATCGAGGTTAAGTCAACAGACAATAATAAAGATATCATCCTTGTTACCAAGGACGGACAGTGCATCCGCTTTAAGGAGACAGATGTCCGCAGTACAGGCCGTGCATCTATGGGTGTAAGAGGTATGAACCTTGGTGATGGTGATGAAGTTGTTGCAATGCAGCTGAATACACAGGGTGATTACCTGTTGGTAGCATCTGAGAACGGAATGGGCAAACGTACAGCAATGAATGAATTCGTTGTCCAGAACCGCGGCGGTAAAGGCGTGAAGTGCTACAAGATCACAGAGAAGACCGGAAATGTAGTTGGTGCCAAGGCTGTTAATGAAGAGAACGAGATCATGATGATCACAACAGAAGGTATCATTATCCGTCTGCAGTGCGCAGATATCTCTATTCTCGGCAGAATTACATCTGGTGTGAAGATGATCAATCTTACAGACGGCGTGACCGTTGCGAGTATTGCCAAAGTAAGAGATAAAGATCCGGAAGCAGATACAAAGGCTGACAGCGAAGAGTCCGCAGATGAAACTGCAGCAGGCAGTGAGGAAGAATAAGATCGAGGATGAGTCATGGCGACAACAACAAAGAAAAAACGCAGAAAAAAATCTGTGAAAAAACTGAAATATTCTAATAAGAATCTGAATTTTGTCCATATCGCGACACTGGCAGGAATCATTCTGATCCTGCTGGTGGTCATCCTTGCAGCACGAGCCTGCGGCGGCATCAGCCACAGAACCCCGAAAGGAGTTGTGGAAGGATATATAAAGGCTGCTGTTGCAGGTAAGGACAAAAAAATGCAGGAATGCTACAGTGCGGATAAAGTATCGGATGAAGCGAAAACAGAGATCTCATCTACGGTTAAATATTTCCAGGCCCACGAAGCGAAAGCTGTAAATATTGAAAGCTGTGAGACGATTTCTGAGAATAAAAAATATTCTTATGTCTACATTCGATATAATCTTGTTCTGCAGAATGATCAGGAATATCCGTGCATAGGTACTTATCTTGTGAAAGCTCAGGATAAGAAATATTATCTGTATTCACCGTCAGATATTTCCGATAAGATCAGCCAGCAGGCAGCAGCTGATTATCAGAAATTTATGACAACGAAGACTTATACAGATTATACCAAGGCTTATGAAGTCTTTCTGAAAAAGAATCCGGGTTATGAGGATAAGATCGCATCGAAACTCAACGGGTAAGAAACAGGCAGGAGGACATAAGTTATGAAGAGAATTTTGCTGATGGTGTTCAGAAATCTTATTTTTGTTCCTTACTGGTGGATCAAGCTTTGCTGGTATGCAGCACATACAGATGATTATCCGGAAGAGAAGAAATATGCGTTTCTGAAACATATAGATGATTATGCGATCAGGGGCGGCAACATTCACATTGATGTGCATGGTGCGGAGAATATCCCCAGGGAAAACGGATTCATGTTTTTCCCCAATCACCAGGGATTATTCGACGTGCTTGCGATCATCAAGGCCTGCCCGGTTCCTTTCTCGGTGGTAGCTAAGAAAGAAGTAGCAGACATTCCGTTCCTGAAACAGGTTTTTGCCTGCATGAAGGCTTTTATCATTGACAGAGAAGACCTGAAGCAGTCCATGCAGGTGATCGTCAATGTAATCCGTGAAGTGAAGGCAGGACGCAATTATCTGATCTTCCCCGAGGGAACACGAAGCAAGAACGGAAACCATCCTGGAACATTTAAAGGCGGCAGCTTCAAGACAGCCACCAAGACCAAATGCCCGATCGTTCCTGTGGCATTGATCGATTCCTTTAAAGCTTTTGATACCGGCTCCACTGAACAGATCACGGTGCAGGTGCATATTCTTCCTCCTATGTATTATGAGGAATATAAAGATATGCATACGACAGAGATCGCGGAGGAAGTGAAGAGACGGATCGAGAAAACTATCGAAGAGAATGTTTAAAATAAAGCTCTTATTATAGCTGGTATTTTTGAACCAGGGATAATGAGAGCTTTTTTGATGGAAGAAAAAGTTTTTATAAATAAAAGAGTAGAGTATAACAAGAAAATAAAGAGACAGACTGTACAGCGAATAAAAAAGTTGGTCTGTATAATAAATAAAAAGGCTGGAAAGAGAAATGACAAAGAAAAATAAAAAAATTCGGTGGGATCTTTTGACGGGAATGTTTATGATGATTTTTCTGCCATTGGTGGCAAAAGGACAGAAAGTACAGGTGGATCTGGGAAAATATTCATGGTTTCCGGATGGGGATTTTCAGTATGATTTCTTTATGTATTGGAAAAGTATTGTATTTTTGATCCTGACAGCAGGGATGATTCTGGTGCTGATTGACAGATATGTAATTAGGAGAATTTCTTTAAAACAATGGAAAGATTGTATTCCACTGTTTGTGTCTGCAGGCCTGGTGATCTTGTCTGCTGCTTTATCTATAGACAAAACATTGTCCTTAAAAGGAATATGGCATCAGTTGGTACAGTGCTGCCAGGCATTGCAGGCATTACCCAGATTGCAGGAAAAGACTTTTTTTATATAGGGTTGGGGTTTTTTTTGTAATAGTATTTCTGATAATTGCCGGATGTGATTTTGCCAGTGGACATACTGTGACAAACAGTATAAAGAAAAGTTTTCACAGAGAAACTTATGATCTGGAGGCCATTCAGCCGGAAAAAAATGGCGTTACAGTAAAATATAAGAACAACACTCTGGAACTGATACCGGAAACAACAGAAATGGGACAAACACTTACAGGTATTTTAAATCAAAAAGACAATTTGCTGGCTGTATGGGACACAGACAGCCAATGCTTCCGGTTCAGAGATACAGTTTATGAAGATCTGGAATTTGATGCCTATGCTCAGGATCAGACAGATTATCTCATCATCCGGCAGGGCGAAATTACATGGAATTTTCTGAAAGAGCAGGATTCTGAAAAATATGTTTATCTTAATCGGTATGGCAAAGAAGATGAAATTGTGAATGCGCCAGCTGTATTAAAAGGATATGAGAGCGCATTTTCTGACAGAGGATATATCTGGGGAAGAACTATCCCTTTGATTGCAAAACATTTGTTATGGGGAAGCGGCCCGGATACTTTTGCAGTAGAATTTCCACAGACAGGTTATGTGATGAAAGCAAATACCAGTCTGAATATGTATATTGTTCGTTATCATTTCAATGAAGATGCAAAGGAAACAATGCAGGAGAAGATTAACCGGATGCTGGTAATAGAAGTAAATCAACCGGAAATATAATAAATACAAAGAATAAGTGCATGTCCAGAATTGATGTGAATAGAAATATTGTTAAAAATATGATATGCTTTGAATGGCAAGTGGTATTATAGGAATAAATACTGTGGTTTAACTTATAAGAGGAAGTACCGAAAATTCAATTTTAGATATTTAGTGTTGAGTGAAGAGAGAAGGGCAGAAAAATGAATACGATAGTGATAGGGATTTGTGACGATCAACAAACAGCGG
>CAVBVT010000113.1:8213-9033 GCA_963598855.1 Eggerthellaceae bacterium | reverse complement strand
ATTATAGATCTGTCCGAAATTCACGATCCACCGAAAAGCCCTAAGCACATCTTCCCTGCTTCCGTTTCCGAACCGATCCAGAACTTTTAAAGCAATGATATTGCACCCTGGCGCAGCTCCCTTGTATCTGCCGTCGGATGCTGTTCCGTCCCCGCCCAATATCCCGCTTACATGTGTTCCATGTCCATTGTCATCATATGGTCCTGTTTTTCCTTTTGTAAAGTCACAGAAAGCCCTGATACGGCTGCCGAAATCTATGTGAGGAAAAATCCCGGTGTCCAGCACAGCCACACCGATTCCTTTTCCTGTATATACTTTTTTACGCATAGCAAAAAATCTCCTGCCGGACAGATGGTTTCTCTTTAGCCTATTCAAGGCCATGCTTTTTTGCAACTTCATTCATAAATTCCATTCATAATATGTAATTTTTTCGTTTTTCTGTCATATAATGTATAAAATCCACTTTTTCCTCCCATACTTATCACTGTCCGGAATACTTTAAACATTTCGGAACTGTGATCAGATATCAATCAAAATCGTTAGGAGGGTTCTTTATGTTTCTGTTTTTTCTTATATTCTTCGGAATTCAGATCTTTATCCTTTTCTGTTGTGCTGCTGCCGGAAACGACGCTGCTTCCCAGGAACTTTCCGACCTGGAACAGCTGCAGTTTATCACGGAATGGAAGAAACATCACGGAAAAAAGGACGCCTGCTGAGAAACGTCCTTTTTTTGTTAAACAATTATATGATAATACATACCAGTCCGCCTTTGCTGTAGTTTACGATCTTCTGCATGGTATCCTGGAGCTTCACCTGGCTT
>CAVBVT010000113.1:2242-8203 GCA_963598855.1 Eggerthellaceae bacterium | reverse complement strand
TGATCATGGCCAGTTTGTTCCGGATTCCATCTTCCACAAGCTGCTGGATAGATTTTCCGAAGATATTGGTTTCCCAGATGCTCTCACCGCGGTCAGGGCTTTCTTTAATATATTTGATCAGATCTTCTGCCTGCTGCTCGGTTCCCACAATAGGAGCGATCTCTGTCTCGATCCCTGCACGGATCATATGGATGGACGGACTCTTGGAACGGATCTTCACACCAAATTTATTTCCCTGGCGGATCACTTCCGGATCTTCGATGGTGATCTCGGAAAGTTCCGGAACTACTACTCCATAGCCGGTTCCTTTCACTGCTTCCAGTGCTGCCTGGACTTTTACAAACTGCTCTTTCATGCCTGCAAGCTCTTTCATCGTCTGGATCAGTTCGTATTCGCTGTCCATAGGGATGCCGCTCATCTCACTGAGCATCTGATAATAATAGCCGTCTTTTACAGAAATACGGACTCGCACGGTTCCATCAGAAAGACTGACTTTCTCCAGAAGCGTATCTTCCACATAAGGACTTTCCAGACGCACGGAATCCTTGTTTACATCTCTCACATGAGTAAGCTTCGTCATTTTTTCCCGGATCTCATTTAATAACGCTGCCTTTACCTCATGTTCCGGAGAAAGCATTTCCACCCATTTCGGAACAAAGAGTTCAATCTCACTGACTGGAAATTCGTAGAGGATTTTTTCCAGGATTCTGGTAACATCCTCTTTTCGAAGCTGTTCACAGTTGACCGCCAGAACCGATACACCATATTTTTCTTCCATAGCCTGCACGGTTTTTTCGGTTTCGTCACTGTATGGAGCCTGGGAGTTTACCAGAATCAGAAATGGTTTTCCCTGTGCTTTCAGTTCTTTTATGGTCTGCTCTTCAGCCGGGATAAAATTCTCTCTCGGAATTTCCCCAAAACTTCCATCTGCTGTGATAACAATGCCTATGGTGGAATGCTGGCCGATAACTTTTTCTGTGCCGATCCTAGCTGCATCGTGAAAGGGGATCGCTTTTTCCAGCCAAGGAGTCTTGACCATCCGCTCACGGCCTTCCTCCACATTTCCAGATGCGTCTTTTACCAGAAATCCTACACAATCAATGAGTTTTACCCGGATCTTCTGGTTCTCGCCTATGGTGACTTCTACTGCATCTTTTGGAATAAATTTCGGTTCCACTGTTGTGATCATTTTTCCGGCTCCGCTTAAAGGCAGCTCATCCTGAAGCTCAGCCCTTTTCTCTTCACTGATAGCAGGCAGAGCCACCAGTTCCATAAATCTGCGGATAAACGTAGATTTTCCTGTACGTACCGGGCCCACCACCCCTATGTAGATATCCCCGCCGGTCCGAGCCTGGATATCATGGTAAACCTGAAAGTTTTCCATATAAAAAAGCCTCCCTGCATATATTGGCCTGTGGATCCCGGGAACTGCCCGACGGACAGCTCCCGTATATCACAGTATATGCTATGGAGGCTTCTTATATGCTGCTGTTCATCTGAAAACAGCCGATTTCCTGTTATCTGTTACTGTTCATTCTATAGCCAGCAACCATTTCTTACTATTCTTTGATATAGAATTCATTGTGGAGCAGGTGATGTTCCTTACCTTTCAGGAGTCCCTCATAAAGCTCCAGAACAAGCGGGTTCTCATCAGATTTCTTGATAATCATGGTGTTGTCTGCATTGTACAGTCCCTTAGCTCTTGCTGCCTTGGTTCTGTCACCGGATCTGGTCGGCTGACCTCCGCCCATGATACATCCGCGGCGGCATGCCATAACCTCGATCAGGTGATAGTTTGCCTCGCCGTTCTTTACACGTTCCATAACAGTTCTTGCATTGGCAAGGCCGCTGGCAACGCATACATTGATATCCATTCCCTTATATGGTACTGTAAATTCCTTGATTCCCTCTTCACCACGGACACCGCACTCTGCGATCTCATGCATGGCTTCTTTGCTGTGATCCGGGCATAATCTACGGAGAACTGCCTCTGTAACACCGCCGGTTACACCGAAGATAACGCCGCCGCCGGAACCGAATCCAAATGGCATATCACAAGCTTCCGGATCCAATGTTGCGAAATCAAGACCAAAGTTATCGATCATGCGGAGAAGTTCTGTGGTTGTGATAACGATATCGGTATCCTGTTCTCCATCTGTGAAGCTGTTCGGACGAATCGCCTCTGCTTTCTTGGCTGTACATGGCATGATGGAAACCATAACAGTCTTCTTGCCTGCTGCATGCTCCGGATCACGGAAGTATTCCTTGATAACTGCGGACATCATTCCCTGTGGGGAACGGCAGGTGGAGATATTCGGAACATATTCTTTATACTGATCTGTGATAAATTTCACCCATGCAGGACAGCAGGAAGTCAGAAGCGGAAGGTTCTCACCCTTCTCTACTCTGTTTAAGAACTCCTTGGTCTCTTCCATAATGGTAAGGTCAGCACTGAATGTGGTATCGTATACTTCGTCAAAGCCCATTCTGTGAAGTGCATTGACGATCTTACCCATAACACTTCTGCCTTTGGCAAGTCCGTAATGATCACCAACTGCAACACGGACTGCAGGTGCAACCTGTGCAACAACACGGGTATTCTTATCAGCCAGTGCATCCCATACTTCATCCATATGTGTACGGATAGAGATTGCTCCTGTCGGACAGTAAACACGGCACTGACCGCAGTTTACACACTGTGTCTCAGCAATCTTCTTATTGAATGCCGGCATAACCATAGCTTCTGTTCCACGGAATGCGAATCCAAGAGCTCCGATTCCCTGAAGCTCCTCGCAGGCACGTACACAGTCGCCGCAGAGGATACACTTGTTCGGATCACGGATGATGGACGGTGAACTGTCATCGATCTCATGCTGCTCTCTTGTATTTTCAAAACGGATGTTGCGCACACCAAGGCGATGTGCCAGTTCCTGCAGGATACACTCGCCGCTCTTTACACAGGTTGTACAGTCACGGCAATGTGCTGCAAGAAGCAGTTCTACGATCAGTTTACGATATTTCTTAATACGGCCGGAGTTGGTATAGATAACCATTCCATCTCTCGGCTGCTCGGAACAGGAAGCAAATGTCTTGCCTCTGTCATCCTCAACTGTACAGAGACGACAGGCTCCAAATGTGGAAACCTCTGAATGATAGCACAGTGTGGGGATATTGATACCGGCGTTCCTGATGACTGTCAGGACATTTTTTTCGTCGGTAAATTCTACTTTTCTTCCGTCAATTGTCATTGTACCCATAAGATATCCTCCCTTCTATGCTTCCACATAAATCGCATCAAAGTTACAGTTATCCTTACAGGAACCGCATTTGATACATACGTCGTTGTTGATTACATGTGGATGCTTGATCTTTCCTGAAATCGCGCCTGCCGGACAGTTCTTAGCACACTTGCCGCAGCCGATACAGAACTCAGGATTGATATGGAATTGACGGAGTGCCGTGCAGACTTTCGCCCGGCATTTCTTATCTACGATATGTTCTACATATTCATCGCGGAAACGCTTCAGGGTACTGATAACCGGAAGCGGTGCACTCTTGCCAAGGCCGCACAGAGCCATGCTCTGAACCATGTTTGCAAGCTCTTCCAGCTCATCCAGGTCGGAAAGCTCGCCCTTGCCTTCAACGATCCTCTCAAGGATCTCAAGCATACGTTTCGTACCTTCACGGCATGGAACACATTTACCGCAGCTCTCACGCTGTGTAAAGCTCATGAAGAAACGTGCGACCTCTACCATACAGGTATTCTCATCCATAACAACAAGTCCGCCGGAACCCATGATAGCGTCCAGCTTCTTAACAGAGTCAAAATCAAGCGGGTGGTCGATCTGGTCATCGATCAGACATCCGCCGGATGGTCCGCCGATCTGTACACCCTTAAATGCAGCACCGCTCTTAAGGCCGCCTCCGATATCGTAAATGATATGACGGAGACTTGTTCCCATAGGAACCTCGATAAGACCGGTGTTCTCAATAGAACCGGTAAGTGAGAAAGTCTTTGTTCCAGGGCTTCCTTCTGTACCGATGGTATGGAACCAATCAGCACCCTGAAGGATGATCTTCGGTACGTTAGCATAAGTCTCTACGTTGTTAAGAACAGTTGGCTTGCCCCACAGACCCTGTTCAACAGTTCTAGGCGGTTTAACACGCGGCATACCTCTGTTGCCCTCGATGGATGCAGTCAGGGCAGAACCTTCACCACATACGAACGCTCCGGCACCACGGTTGATATGTAAGTGGAAGTTAATACCGGAACCAAGGATATTGTCACCAAGAAGACCACAGGATTCTGCCTGCTCAATGGCCATCCGGAGTCTCTGTACAGAAAGAGGATACTCGGCACGTACATAGATATAGCCATCTTCTGCGCCTACTGCGTAAGCTGCAATGACCATACCTTCGATCATCTTGTAAGGATCACCTTCCATTACGGAACCATCCATAAATGCTCCAGGATCACCCTCATCACCGTTACATACTACGTAGCGAACCTTCTCAGGCTGGCGCGCTACCTGTGACCATTTCTTGCCTGCCGGGAATCCGGCACCGCCACGTCCGCGAAGACCAGACTTGGTGATCTCATCAATAACACCCTGCGGAGTCATCTCAAAGAAAGCTTTTGCCATGGCTGAAAATCCGCCTACAGCAATGTATTCATCAATAGATTCCGCATCGATCTTACCGCAGTTCTCAAGAACGACCCTTGTCTGCTGATTCAAAAACGGAATATCATCCGGATGTGGACAGGCTTCATCATTGTGGCGATAGAACAGACGCTCAACCGGCAGTCCGCAGATGATCGTCTTCTCAACGATCTCACGGCAGTCACCAACCTGTACATGTACATACTGATAATCATATGGTTCAATTCTCATAAGAGGTCCAAGTTCACAGAGTCCCTGACATCCTGTCTTAACGATGCCTACATGAGGAACATCTTTCTGCATCTCTACTGCAACACCCTCGATACCTTCACAGAGCCTTGACATCTCTTCATAAATCTTCTGAGCACCGGAAGCGATACATCCGGTACCGGAACAGACGAGAACACGGCAGGTATAGCCATCAAGATTCTTCTTAACCTCAGCCTGTTTATTTTTCAGATCTTCCATACTGGTTATACTCATACGCTCTCACCTCTCAATTCATTTAAAAGCTCAACAGCCTTCTCAGGTGTCATTTTCGGGTGAACCTCATCATTTACAGTTAAGGTCGGTGCAAGTCCGCATGCACCAAGACAGGATACTGTCTCAACTGTAAAAAGCATATCATCGGTTGTATGTTTCTTATGGCTCAGTCCAAGTTCTTTAAGCATTGCTTCCTTTACAGGCATGGACTTACGTACATGACAGGCAGTTCCATCACATACCTTGATGATGTACTTGCCCTTCGGCTCAAAGGAAAAATTCTCATAGAAAGTGGCTACGCTGTACGCCTTCGCTTCTTTTACACCAATCTGTTCCGCAACATAAGTAAGAAGCTCTCCCGGAAGATATCGGTACTCAGCCTGGATATCCTGCATGATCGGTATCAGTGATGCAGCTTTCCGGCCGTAGTGCTCGATGATCTCATCCGTTTTCTTGTAATACGTCTGGTCTAACATTCGGTTCCCTCCTTGTTTCTCATAGATTTTCCACTTAATCAACCTGTTTCTACCACAGGTTAATGATTTAACACTCTGTCAGTGCCCCGTTTACGTGCAAATCATTATTTTGCACTATTTTGTGCTTTTAATTATAACTTATATCGTCATTTTCCACAAGCGATTTTTTCGCTTTTTTCAGAATATATTGAAAAGTTTATAATGGCTTACTTGTTTTATGTCTATTTTTTACGAAAAATGTGCATTTTTTAACATTCATGACAATAAAAAAACAAATTTATTTTTTGTTTCTGGTAAAAAATATTTCCTGTTATTGATTTTATTTCTCAATTACTATAAGA
>CAVBVT010000113.1:0-2232 GCA_963598855.1 Eggerthellaceae bacterium | reverse complement strand
GTGCGTGGAAAACATCTTAACCATTTTTTGAAAAGGAGAATACTTTTATGCGAAATCTCGACACACCAGTTAAACAGATCCGACGGAAGATTTTTACAGAAATTGCCAAAATTGGATTTGAATCCACGGACGAATCCCTGATCCACGATATTGAATCCATTCCTTACAACATTGTAGAGGAACGCGCGAAATACCGTGAGAGCATCTATCGCGAAAGAGCCGTTGCAAGCGAACGTGTCCGTCTGGCTATGGGACTTTCCCTCCGCCCGGAGAACCGTTCTGTCCATCTTACTGACGGTGTAAAAGCAAGCAACATTGATGAGAAATACTATGAACCGCCTCTTATGCAGGTAATTCCTTCTGCATGTTCTGCATGCGAATCCAACAAATACGAAGTGAGCAATATGTGCCGCGGCTGTGTTGCCCATCCATGTATGCAGACTTGTCCTAAAGGCGTCATCTCCATGGTTGATGGGAAATCTTTTATTGATCAGGACAAATGCATCCACTGCGGAAGATGCAAAGCAGTCTGTCCTTACGATGCCATCGCCCACAAAGAACGCCCCTGCGAACGTGCCTGCGGTGTAAAAGCCATCGAAAGTGATGAACAAGGCCGCGCTTCTATCAACCAGGATAAATGTGTATCCTGCGGTATGTGTATGGTCAGCTGCCCATTCGGTGCTATCTCTGATAAATCCCAGATTTTCCAGTTGGCACATGCCCTCCGGGAGGGAACCGAGATCATTGCAGAAGTTGCACCAGCTTACATCAACCAGTTCGGCGAAGATGTAACCCCTGGTAAATTCCGCTCTGCTTTAACTCAGCTTGGATTTTCCAATATTTATGAAGTAGCACTCGGTGCAGACATTGGCTGTATTTCCGAAGCACATCACTATGCCAAAGAAGTAGCTACCGGCAATCTTCCATTCCTGCTCACCTCCTGCTGCCCGTCATGGTCTGTAATGGCAAAGAAATACTTCCCGGCCATGATCGACAACATCTCCCAGGAGCTGACCCCGATGGTAGCAACTGCCCGCATCGTAAAAAAAGAACACCCCAACGCAAAAGTGGTTTTCATCGGACCATGCGCCTCCAAGAAGCTGGAAGCTATGCGCCATTCCGTAAGAAGTGACGTAGACTTTGTTATCACTTTCGAAGAACTCTGGGGAATGTTCGATGCCAAAGATATCGTTCCATCCGCATGTGTTGACATCCCGGAAGAAAACCAGGCTGCAACTGCCGCTGGAAGAGGATACGCCATCGCAGGCGGTGTAGCAGGTGCCATTGAAGCCTGTCTGAAAGAATACTATCCTGATGTACCCGTCCACATCGAACACGCAGAAAGCCTTGCCGAATGTAAAAAAGTCCTCACTCTGGCAAAGGCTGGCAAGATCAAAAACTGCATGATCGAAGGCATGGCCTGCCCGGGAGGCTGTATCGGCGGAGCCGGAACCAACGCAGCTTTTGCAAAAACCTCTAAAGCACTTAAGAAATATGTAGACGGCTCAACACCCAAACTTCCGTCCCAGGAACTGGAAAACCTGGAACTGAACTAAATATTTTTTCATACAAAAAGATGTGCGCCTGTTTTTGTTCAGACGCACATCTTCTTTTTTTTATTTTGTGATTTTCATTGTTTTTACATATCCGGTTGAAGTTTTAAACAGTTTTTTATATGCGGTTAGTTTTGATGCTGGTACGCGTATCACTGTTTTTTTATTGATTCCAGTGATTGCTTTGCTCTCTACTGCTTTTAAGCTTTTACTGCTGATGGTGATCCGGCTGATCTTGCTGCAGTTCTGGAAAGCGCCGCTGTAAAGCTTCTGCACAGCTGGCAGTGTGATGGTTGCTGCCTTGCTTCCGATCTGAGTTAATACCTTGCATTTATAGAACGCCTGTTTTCCTACTGCTGTTACTTTTGTGAAGCCGTTGACCTTTTTCAGTTTTGTGCAGTTTGCAAAACTTTGTGTACCAATCGTCTTTACAGAAGACGGAATTGTTATGGTTGTAAGTTTCTTGTTATTATAAAATGCCTTTGCGGCAATTGAAGTTACTGCGTAGCTGCGTTTCTTGTAAGTCACTTTTGAAGGAACTGAAACTGCGGCCCTGGAAACTCCTTTAGTTAGAGAAACGCTGCGGCCTGTTCCTGTTTTTGTGATCTTGTAGGTAAGGCCAGATACTTTGAAGGTTGTGCCTTTTTTGGCTTCTGCGGATGGTTTCGGAGTTGGGGTG
>CAVBVT010000112.1:0-9117 GCA_963598855.1 Eggerthellaceae bacterium | reverse complement strand
GTATCTGGGCGGCGATTCCAGCCTGACCTGTTCTTTTGAGACACAGACTCTCCTTGATAAGAAGGTTGTGGATGTTGTCCGGAAGCAGCATGAGAAAGCTACGAAGATCCTTACGGATAATATTGGAAAACTTCACGAGATCGCCAAGTATCTTTATGAGCATGAGACCATCACCGGTGAGGAGTTTATGAAGATTCTGGAAGAGAAACCGGTAGAGATCGAAGTTCCGCAGGAGAATACAGAAGCATAGTTACCAGTTACAGAGAAAAGTAACAGAAATATAATAAAAAAAGTTCGGAACCGGATGACATGAAAGAAATGCCATCCGTATGCCGAACTTTTTTATTATGTCGATGAAGCGATCCGCTGCAGGCGTGGAATCCTGTAAGCAGGATTCTTTCTTGTTATTTATAGCGAATATCTGCAATCGTACAATTTACCAGATTTCAGGATGCACCTTGGAGCAGGTAAGGGCCAGGGAACCTGGTCCGATATGGCAGGAAACGCTTAAGGAAAGCGGGAAGATGTTAATTTCACCAATATTCGGGAAATTAGCCAGGGTTTCATTCCGAAATTCTTCAGCTGCTTCCAGGTTGTGGGAGTGGATCACATCCAGATTGATCTTTTCACCGAAACGGTTGGCGATGTCGTCTTTGATGGCTTTGGTCATGGTATTTTTGGCCTGGACCATGGTGCGGGCTTTGGAGAATGCGTCCAGCTTTTCGCCCTGGATCTGGAGGAGTGGTTTCAGACGGAGCATGGTTCCGATCGCTGCGGCAGCAGGGGTAATACGTCCGCCCTGTTTGAGGAATTTCAGTGTTGCTACTGTGATGTAGATACTGGAATCGAAGCGGGTTTCTTCCAGCCAGTCACCGATCTCGGCTGCTGAGAGGCCGTTTTTGGCCTGCTGGATGGCTTCGATGGCGGAATAGCGTAATGTTCCGGAAATTCGCTGGTTGTTTACAACGCGTACGTGGCCGTCATAGTCTTCAGAGAGCATTCTTGCTGTCTGCATAGAGCTGGAAAGTCCGCTGGACATGGGGATATGTACGATCTCATCGTAATCTTTGAGGAGTTTGTCCCAGAGATCTGTAACAGATTCGGGAGTCGGCTGTGAGGTGGAAACGCGGCATCCCGGATTCTGCTCCAGATGCTGGAAAAATTCTGCCTGGTTCATATCAATATCTTCCAGATATTCTTTATCATCTATAAAAAATGGCATGGGGAGCATATGGACTCCAAGTTCACGGGCCTGGGCTGGTGACATACCGCAGTTGCTGTCTGTAACAATGGCAATGGATTTCATAGTTGTAATCCTCCTTGTTGAGATATTTTGTGATCCGGGCAGATGATCGAAAGGATTTCTGCACGGTTGTTTTCAGTATACCACAGGAAACCGCTCTTGTCATTCACAGTTTAATTCGCTATAATGATAAACAATGTTACTGGTTGCTGTTCATTCAGCGAACAGTAGCCGAACAATTACGAAGCAGTAAAGAGAGGGAAACATATGGACTGTCGTATTGCAGAAGGAATGGTCAATAAATATATCAATCATACGCTGCCTTTAAATGATCTGGAGGATTTTCTGGAGCACATTGAGAACTGTTCCTCCTGCTACGATGAACTTGCCACGTATTTCATTGTGCATAAAGCCATGCAGCAGCTGGATGAGCAGCAGGAAGATTCGGTTCTGGATTTCAAGGAACTTCTGGAGGAGGATATCCGGAAATCCAGGAAATACATCCGCAGGAAGAAATTTCACAGGGCTGTGGCAGCAGTTGCAGTCTGCGCTCTGATCGCTGTGCTTGTGGTCTTTCTCATTTTCGTGATCCTGGAAATTAAGGAGGGAATTAGACTTTGAGTGAAAAAATATTACTGATCGACGGACACAGCATTCTGAACCGTGCGTTCTACGGACTGCCGGATCTTACCAATGCAGAAGGCCGTCATACAGGGGCTGTATATGGATTTCTGAACATTATGTTCAGGATCATGGAGGAGGAAAATCCGGAATATCTGACTGTTGCGTTTGACTTAAGCGCACCTACATTCCGCCATAAGAGATATGAGGCATACAAGGGAACCCGTAAGCCGATGCCGGAGGAATTGAGGGAGCAGGTTCCTCTAATCAAGGAAATGCTTACTGCAATGGGAATCAATATCATGTCCCTGGAAGGATATGAGGCAGATGATCTCCTTGGTACCGTTGCCAGAAGAAGTGAAGCCAAAGGGATGGATGTCACCATTCTTTCCGGAGACAGAGATCTTCTCCAGCTTGCGACAGATAAGGTACTGATCCGCCTGCCGAAGACAGTCCGGGGTAAGACAACCATTGAGAATTACCATACAGCGGAAGTTCTGGAGAAATACCAGGTGACACCTTTGCAGATCATCGAGCTGAAAGCACTGATGGGCGACAGTTCTGATAATATCCCGGGAATTCCGGGAGTCGGTGAGAAAACAGCCACTAAAATGATCGTTCAGTTTGGCTGCATTGAGAATGCTCATGAGCATCTGGAAGAGGTGAAGCCAAACAAGGCGAAAGAGTCTCTACGGGAGCACTACGATATGGCGCAGCTTTCCAAAGAGCTTGCTACCATTAATACAGACAGTCCTCTTGAATTTTCCTACGAGAAGGCAAAAGTGGAGAATCCGTACACTCCGGAAGCTTATGAGCTGTGCAAAAGACTGGAGTTTAAGAATATGCTGAACCGTTTTGACCCGGCCACAGCAGCAGATTCTTCCATGGAGCTGGAATTTTTTACCTGCAGTGATCTCTCAGGGGTGGAGGCTCTGTTTGAAAAAGCAGCGAACAAGGAGCAGGTGGGAGTTTCCATTCTTGCAGACCCGGATCAGGTATACACAGTGGGACTGGTCCTTGATGAAAAAGAGATTTACCAGATCCCGGTGGGAGGACTCCTTACAGGAGAATATCTCTGCGGAAAAATTGCAGCACTGGGAGAACATACGGTGATCTGCGCCATGGATATCAAGGCAGTGCTGAAACATGCGGCACTTAACGATCCGGCGAAAGTTTTTGACGCAGGCGTTGCGGCATATCTTCTGAATCCGCTGAAATCTTCCTATACGCATGATGATATTGCCAGAGAATATCTGGATGGCATGATGCTTCCTGCAAAAGAGGACCTTCTGGGAAAAACATCTTTAAAGAAAGCCTGGGAGGATGAGATGGAAGGCCTGGGCAATTATGCCTGCTATCAGGCTTTTGTGCCGTATATGGCGCGAAAAGTCCTTCTTGAAAAGCTGGATGAAACAGGAATGCGAAAGGTTTATGACGAGATCGAGCTTCCGCTGGTATTTACACTGGATTCCATGGAAAAATGGGGAATTTCCATTAAAGGCGAGGAACTTAAAAGCTACGGCGAGAAACTGAGTGTACGTATTCAGGAGCTGGAGAAGACGATCTGGCAGGAAGCAGGGGAGGAATTTAATATCAATTCCCCGAAGCAGCTTGGAGTGATCCTTTTTGAAAAAATGGGACTTCCAGGCGGAAAGAAGACCAAGACAGGCTACTCTACAGCAGCAGATATCCTGGATAAACTGGCACCGGAGCATGCTATTGTTAAGGATATTCTGGAATACCGCCAGCTTACAAAACTGAAATCCACTTATGCGGACGGACTTGGCAATGTGATCGGGAAAGACGGACGAATTCACTCCACTTTCAACCAGACCATCACAGCAACCGGCCGTATCAGCAGCACAGAGCCGAACCTTCAGAACATTCCGGTACGTATGGAACTTGGAAGACTGATCCGCAAGGTTTTTGTGCCGGAGGATGGATATGTGTTCCTGGATGCCGATTATTCTCAGATCGAGCTTCGTGTACTGGCCCACATGTCCGGGGATGAGAAACTGATCCAGGCATACAGAGAGGCAGAGGATATCCACCGCCTTACAGCATCCCAGGTGTTCCATGTGCCCCTTGACGAGGTAACACCTCTTCAGAGACGAAATGCCAAGGCTGTAAACTTCGGAATCGTATATGGAATCAGTTCTTTCGGACTGAGCCAGGATTTAAGTATCACCAGAAAAGAGGCAGCAGCCTATATCGAAAAATATTTCGAGACCTATCCGAAGATCAAAGGATTTTTGGATGGCCTTGTAAAAGACGGCAAAGAGCACGGCTATGTAACAACCATGTTTGGCAGAAGAAGACCGGTGCCGGAACTGAAATCCAGCAATTTCATGCAGCGTTCTTTTGGCGAGCGTGTAGCTATGAATTCCCCGATCCAGGGAACAGCGGCCGATATCATCAAAATCGCCATGAACCGTGTTTATGAAAGGATGAAAAAAGAAGGTTTGGAGTCAAGGCTGGTGCTTCAGGTGCACGATGAGCTTCTCATTGAAACCAGGAAGGAAGAGATCGAGGAGGTTTCCCGCATTCTGGAAGAGGAGATGAAGGGAGCTGCCCACCTTGCAGTGGAACTTGACGTTGACATGCACCAGGGTGACAGCTGGTATGAGGCGAAATAAATGAGAGTGATCGGAGTAACCGGCGGAGTAGGAGCTGGAAAAAGTACAGTGCTTGGGATCCTGGAAAAAGATTTCAACGCCTATGTAATCCAGGCAGATCTTTTAGGCCATGTTCTGATGGAGCCAGGTGAAGAATGTTACGATGCAGTGATCGCATTGTTTGGAAAAGAAATAATAAAAAAAGATAAAACTATTGACCGGAGACGGATTTCTGATGTAGTATTCACAGATAAGGATATGCTTTTGAAATTAAACGGGATCATTCATCCAGCTGTGAAGCAGAGGATTCTCCGTCTCATCAGCGGACAGAGAGAAGCAGGAAGAGAAATCTGTGTTGTGGAAGCCGCTCTTTTTCTGGAAGAAAGATATCAGGAATTCTGTGATGAAGTCTGGTATGTATACACGGAGGAGGCGATCCGGATACAGCGGTTGATGGAAAACCGCGGCTATTCCAGGGAGAAATCCCTTGGCATTATCCGAAACCAGGTATCCGATCAGGTATTCAGGGAGAATACAGATTATGTGATCAGCAATAACGGCGATCTTATGGATACCCGGAGACAGATCAGAGAAGGGATAGAGAGAAATGAGACTTTGTAGTATTGCCAGCGGAAGCAGTGGCAACTGTATCTATGTGGGGTCTGAGGAAGCACATGTACTGGTAGATGTAGGGATCAGCGGAAAGAGCATTGAAAAAGGCTTGAATTCCCTGGATCTTACTGGGAAAGATGTGGATGGAATTCTGATCACCCATGAACATTCCGACCATATCAAGGGACTTGGGGTGATTTCCAGAAAATACGGGATCCCCATCTACACCACAGGCGGAACTGCAGATGCCATGCTTCGGATGAAATCCCTCGGAAAAATGCCGGAAGGGCTGTTCCATGAGATCCGGGAAGACGAACCTTTTGAGATCAAGGATCTGACAGTGAATCCTTTTACCATTCCTCATGATGCGGCCCAGCCGGTAGGTTATCGTCTGGAATGTGGGGAGCATTCGGTAGGAATCGCCACAGACCTTGGAAAATATAATGATTATATTGTTAAAAATCTGGAGAATCTGGATGCAGTGCTTCTGGAAGCCAACCATGACATCCGCATGCTCCAGGTTGGTAAATACCCTTATTATCTGAAACAGAGAATCCTGGGAGACAGGGGCCATCTCTCCAACGAGAATGCAGGTCGGCTTCTCTGCCGGATCCTCCATGATAATCTGAAAGCTGTTTTTCTCGGCCATTTAAGCCGTGAGAACAACTATGAGGAACTTGCCTACGAGACAGTCTGCTCGGAGGTGACACTTGGTGACAACCCGTACAGATCCAGGGATTTTAAGATCCAGGTAGCGAAGCGGGATCACATATCAGAAATAATCACAGTGTAGAAAGGAAAAAACGATGAAGAAGACAATTATCACAGTAGTAGGAAATGACACAGTAGGAATTATCGCAAAGGTTTGTACATACCTTGCAGAGAATCAGGTTAATATTCTGGATATTTCTCAGACCATCGTTCAGGGGTACTTCAACATGATGATGATCGCAGATATAGCGAAATGTGAGAAAGACGGCGGCACACTTGCCAAAGAGCTTGAGAATCTGGGCAAAGAGATCGGTGTAGTGATCCACTGCCAGCATGAAGATATTTTTAACATGATGCACAGAGTATAATAAAATAACGGTATACCGTTATTCGGTTATGAGCAAGTAGCGAAGCGGATTGCGAATGCTATGATATCTGCTTTTTTATATCAATCATCAGGGAGAAAATAAAATGATCAATATTTTTGAGGTAAACGAGACAAATAAAATGATTGAGCAGGAGAATCTGGATGTGCGTACCATCACTATGGGTATCAGCCTTCTGGACTGCATCGATCCTGACCTGGATGCACTGAATCAGAAAATATATGAGAAGATTACCACAAAAGCCAGAAATCTTGTGGCAACAGGTGATGAGATCGCAACCGAGTACGGAATCCCGGTTGTAAATAAACGAATTTCTGTAACACCCATCGCTCTGGTTGGCGGAGCTGCATGTAAAAAACCAGAAGATTTTGTGACCATCGCAAGAACACTGGATAAATGTGCCAAGGAAGTTGGAGTTAACTTTATCGGCGGATATTCTGCACTGGTAAGCAAAGGAATGACACCTGCTGAGGAACTTCTGATCCGTTCTATTCCGCAGGCTATGGCAGAGACAGAGCGTGTCTGCAGTTCTGTAAACGTTGGTTCCACAAAGACTGGTATCAACATGGATGCTGTAAAACTGATGGGCGAGATCGTCCTTGCAACAGCAGAGGCAACCAAAGAGCAGGATTCCCTTGGCTGTGCCAAGCTTGTAGTATTCTGCAACGCACCAGATGACAACCCGTTTATGGCAGGTGCTTTCCACGGCGTTACAGAAGCTGACTGCATCATCAATGTAGGCGTCAGCGGCCCTGGAGTTGTTAAGAAGGCTCTGGAGCAGGTTCGCGGAGAAGACTTCGGAACACTTTGCGAGATGATCAAACGTACCGCATTTAAGGTAACACGAGTTGGCCAGCTTGTTGCACGTGAGGCATCCAAGCGTCTTGATGTACCGTTTGGTATTGTGGACCTTTCCCTTGCACCGACACCGGCCATCGGTGATTCTGTAGCTGAGATCCTGGAGGAGATCGGTCTTGAGAGAGCCGGTGCACCGGGAACAACAGCAGCACTTGCACTTCTGAATGACCAGGTTAAAAAAGGCGGCGTTATGGCAGCAGCAGCTGTAGGCGGATTAAGCGGCGCATTTATTCCGGTCAGCGAGGATCAGGGGATGATCGATGCTGTAAATGAGGGCGCACTTACTTTGGAGAAGCTGGAAGCCATGACTTGCGTATGCTCTGTAGGACTTGATATGATCGCAGTTCCTGGAGACACCAAGGCTACCACACTGGCCGGTATCATTGCAGATGAGTCTGCCATCGGTATGGTAAACCAGAAGACAACGGCAGTACGTCTGATTCCGGTTATCGGTAAAGGTGTTGGCGAGACTGTTGAGTTCGGCGGCCTTCTTGGCTATGCACCGATCATGCCTGTAAATTCCTTCTCTTGCGACGCGTTCGTACAGAGAGGCGGAAGAATTCCGGCACCGATCCACAGCTTCAAGAACTAAATGATCGTTTACTTTGTGACCGGCAACAGAATGAATCCTGAAATTAATTTCAATTTCAGGGTTGACAGAGTTACGTTGATGTGCTAAAGTAAACACAGCTTAAAAAACAAACCAGTGAGAAAGAGAAGTAGACATTTCAGGAAACTTTACAGAGAGCGGTGATGGTGGAAATCCGCAGGGAACCAGATGTTGAATGGACTTTCGAGGGCGGCCCGAACTATTTATCTGTACAGTAGGCGCCGACGGGAACCGAACCCGTTATCAATGAGGAGTGTATGTTAGTACACCGGAAAGTGGACGATTCGTCAATTTGAGTGGTACCGCGATAATAAAGAACTTTTATTACCGTCTCAAGCATAATATAAGCTTGAGACGGTTTTTTGTGTTACAGGAAAAAAGCTTCTGTTGCATAAAAAGTTGTTCCGGATAAGAGCCTGGATCCCGAAAGGAACAGTGCTCTGGATAAGCAGGCCGCAGGTGTACAAAAGTTAAGTAAATCGGATTTAAGAAGGGAGAACAAAACTATGAAAAAAAGAATGTTAGTAATCGCAGCAGCAGTAGCAGCAACAACTATGATGGTGGCCAGCCCGGTTATGGCAGAGGATTTTAAAGTAGGTATCTGCAATTATGTAGATGATGCTTCTCTGAACCAGATCGTAGATAATATCCAGTCTCGTCTGGAAGAGATCGGCAAAGAAAAAGGCATCACATTTGATGTATCTTATGATAACTGCAATGCAGATGCCAGCGTTATGGAACAGATCATTTCCGATTTCCAGGCTGATAATGTTGATTTGATGGTAGGTGTGGCTACACCGGTAGCAATGCGTATGCAGTCTGCTACAGAAGGAAGTGATACACCAGTTGTTTTCTCAGCAGTATCTGATCCGGTTGGCTCTGGCCTTGTAGAATCTCTGGATGCTCCTGGAGCTAATATTACAGGAACCAGTGATTATCTGGATACTTCTTCTATCATGAAACTGATCCAGGCACAGAATCCGGATGTAAAGAAGATTGGTCTTCTTTATGATGTAGGACAGGATTCCTCCACAACAGCCATTCAGGAAGCAAAAGCTTACCTGGATGATCAGGGAATCGAATATGTAGAACGTACCGGAACGACTACTGATGAAGTTCAGCTTGCAGCAGATGCATTGATCGCTGACGGTGTGGATGCCGTATTTACACCTACAGACAACACCATCATGACAGCAGAACTTTCTATTTATGAAAAATTCATCGATGCAGGAATCCCACACTACACAGGAGCTGACTCCTTTGCATTAAACGGTGCTTTTGTAGGATATGGTGTTGATTACGCAAACCTTGGACAGAAAACAGCTGATATGATCGCTGATATCCTGGTAGATAACGCAGACCCGTCCAAAACAGCTGTTGAAACATTTGACAATGGTACTGCAACAGTTAATACAGAAACATGCAAAGAGCTTGGTCTTGATTTTGACACTGTAAAGAAAG
>CAVBVT010000111.1:979-9136 GCA_963598855.1 Eggerthellaceae bacterium | reverse complement strand
AAGTTCACTGCCAGAGTTTCGCTGGCATGATCAATCAGAATTCCGAGAGATCATCTTATTTTAGCACTCCTGAGAGCCCATTGGGGGCCTTATAAAAAAGCCCCCTCCGGTTGCATGATCTTATGTTCGGATTAGAAGAGGCCTGTGATCTTACCTGTCTCATCTACATCGATCTTAGTTGCAGCCGGTACTTTCGGGAGACCTGGCATAGTCATGATCTCACCTGTAAGAGCTACGATAAATCCTGCACCAGCAGAGATCTTAAGGTTACGAACTGTTACCTCGAAATCTTTCGGTGCACCAAGTTTTGTCTGATCGTCTGTCAGGCTGTACTGTGTTTTAGCTACGCAGATCGGGCAGTTGCCAAATCCAAGAGCCTCAAGCTGTTTTGCCTGTTTCTGAGCGTTCGCTGTAAGAACAACTCTCTTACCGCCGTAAACTTTCTGTACGATCTGGTTCAGTTTATCCTCGATAGATCCCTCAAGCTCGTAAGCATATGTGAAATCATTCGGCTCCTCAACGAGACGGATAACTTCCTCAGCAAGCTTCAGGCCGCCCTCGCCGCCTTTTGCCCATACTTCGGAAAGTGCAACGTTAACGCCAAGCTCTTTACATTTTGCTTCTACCAGGTCAAGCTCTGCCTTGGTATCTGTCGGGAACGCATTGATCGCAACAACACATGGAAGTTTGTAAACGTTCTTGATGTTGTCAACATGTTTCAGAAGGTTCGGGATACCTTTCTCAAGAGCCTCAAGGTTCTCATTGTTAAGGTCAGCTTTTGCAACGCCGCCGTTGTATTTCAGTGCACGTACTGTTGCAACGATAACAACTGCGCTTGGTGTAAGACCTGCCATACGGCACTTGATGTCGAGGAATTTCTCAGCACCAAGGTCAGCACCGAATCCAGCCTCTGTAATAGCATAATCAGCAAGCTTCATAGCCATCTTGGTAGCTGTTACAGAGTTACATCCATGTGCGATGTTAGCAAATGGTCCACCGTGTACGATTGCCGGAACATGCTCCAGGGTCTGTACAAGGTTTGGTTTCAGGGCATCTTTCAGAAGTGCTGTCATAGCACCCTCTGCATGAAGATCACCAGCTGTTACCGGTTTCTGCTCGGAAACTTTACCATAGGTGTATCCGATGATAATTCTGGAAAGTCTCTCTTTCAGGTCTTTGATGTCACTTGCAAGACAGAGAACTGCCATGATCTCAGATGCAACTGTGATATCATATCCATCCTCACGCGGCATACCGTTTGTTCTTCCGCCAAGGCCGTCTACTACATTACGAAGCTGACGGTCGTTCATGTCAACGCAGCGTCTCCATGTAATCTTTCTCGGGTCGATGTTCAGCTCGTTGCCCTGGAAGATATGGTTGTCGATCATTGCTGCAAGAAGGTTGTTCGCTGCACCGATTGCATGGAAGTCACCTGTGAAATGAAGGTTGATATCCTCCATCGGAACTACCTGTGCATAACCGCCGCCTGCTGCACCGCCTTTTACACCGAATACCGGCCCGAGGGATGGCTCACGAAGTGCAACCATTACGTTCTTTCCGAGTTTCTGCATTCCATCAGCAAGACCTACTGTTGTAGTTGTTTTTCCCTCTCCTGCCGGTGTCGGGTTGATAGCTGTTACAAGGATCAGCTTACCATCTTTCTTGTCGCTCTCTTTTAACAGATTGTAATCAATTTTTGCTTTGTACTTTCCGTACTGCTCCAGATATTTGTCGTCAATACCTGCCTTCTCTGCAATCTGTGTGATTGGAAGCATTTCGCACTCCTGTGCAATTTCGATGTCACTTTTGAATCCCATAATGTTACCTCCCTTTAGGTATTTTTACAGTTTTTAATCCCTTAAAACTGCATCTCTATAAAAACAGGTCCCATCCTGTTCTTAACTATTTTTGTTTAAAGACATTTCAGAAACGCCTTTAAAGACCCAATGATAACGTCTCCCATAACAGCCATATCCTCAGCTGCAAAGGAAACAGGAAAATTATCAGAAAACAAGATCTGTGAGGACGGCGGAAATTCATCGTCACCTTCCCACAAGATCATCTGAATCTGATATCCGGAAAAAATCTCCACCTGATAGGAAATATCTCCATGTTCTACCGGAACTGCATAGATATGCTCCATGATTCCCTTAAAATCTTTCAGTCTGTTTCCGTATGTAAAGGCCAGCCGTTTGATACATCTTCCATCAAACTGGCGGAGATATACCTCGCCCCAGGGCATCTCCCGGTAGGTCTTAAACTTTCCGCTTCCCTGGGAAATATTCCCGTTCAGCAGAAAACGGATGGTAAGGATCTTCGCATAGTGCATTTCCTCAAGGGGATAAAATCCCATATCATCTTCATCATGAGTTACCTGAAAATCCGGCCAGGAAATATGATAAACAGTTCCCAAGAATTTCAGAGTCAGTTCTTTCTTCTCCTCATCATAAGGAATGGAGAGACGTCCGGCAATTTCTGCCGGATCTGCCTTTTTGAACTCTTCTGTATAATGCTCCCAGGGCATTCTTTCCTTGCTGTCTTTTTCATAATTCAAGTCATTTATACTAAAAGCCATGTTTTACCTCTGCCATTTTAGCCTGTATTATCTCTTCTGCATTTCTTCCAGAACAGACGGGAACAGAGATGTCTCCGTATGCGGAATAAAGCATGCACCTACAAACTCATCCATGTAAGTCGGAACTGTGGAAAGCTCCATGTAAGTCATATTGGATGCCAGTTCGTAAGTCTTTTTCTCTGCCGGTGTGGAATGAAGCATCAGATAAGCACCTGTCAGAGAAGAGTTACCAATGTAATGGAACTTCTCAAGAGGGATATCCGGGAACATTCCGATATGCACTGCATTGGCCATATTGATTCCGCTTCCGATTCCGCCGGCAACATATACATCGTCGATCATGGAAACGTCGAAATCAAGAGAATTCAGCATGGTACGGATTGCTGAGAAAATAGCACCTTTGGCACGGATAAAGTTATCAATATCTACCTCTGTGATCTCAACATCCTTAACAGAACCAGCTTCCTCTTCAAATGCGATCACATAACTTCCCATGCCATAATGATCGTGACGGACTCTCTTGCCCTCGCGGACAAATTTACCCTTAGGATTGATGATGCCTGTCATAAAGAGTTCACTGATCACATCAATGATACCTGAACCGCAAAGTCCTACCGGCTTGGTTCCAGGCTCACCTACAACCTTATAAGTCGGCTCCATAGTCTCTTTATCAATGGTACATGCCTCAATAGCACCGTCTGTAGCACGCATACCGCAGCTGATGTCTCCACCCTCAAAAGCAGGACCAGCGGAACATGCACAGCTCATCATAAAATCAGAATTACCGAATACAAGCTCTCCGTTGGTACCAAGGTCGATAAACAGAGAGAACTCCGGTCTGTCCCAGATCATGCTTACCAGTGTACCTGCAGTGATATCTCCGCCTACATAGCTTCCGATGTTCGGGGCCATGATAATATGTGCATCCGGATTGATCTCAATTCCCACATCCGATGCAAACAGAGAATTTGTTTTAAAAAATGTCGGAATATACGGTTCCATACGAAGAGGATCCGCGTTGATTCCTGCGAACAGATGATTCATAGTTGTATTGGAAGCTACGCACATCCGGTAGATCTGCTCTTCCGGGAAATGAATGCTTCGGCACATTTCATGGATCATCGGGTTGATAGTCTCTTTAATTACTGCGTCCTGAAGTTTCTTCTTTCCGCCTGGTCTCTGAGACTCGATGATACGGTTAATAACATCCGCACCAAAACGGATCTGACCATTTCCAGAAGAACTCTTCGCCAGGATCTCTCCTGTTTCCATATTGATCAGAACAGCAGAAACTGTTGTGGTACCGATATCTACGGCAAGACCACCGATCACAACATCTTTTTTACTGTCAAAAATATCGTATACATACATGTCATTTGGTGCTGTACGAACTACACACTTCACAGAAAATTTACTCTCACGGAGTACATCAGGAAGCTTCTTAAGTACTGCATACGGGATTCTGACACGCTTTAAGTTCATATATTTCTGAAGTGCACGGGTCAGTCTCTCATTATCCGGCATGGTATCATCCAGTGTCGGAACATCCATATGTAATTCTATAACATCAAGACTGTTTGTAAGTTCTATGCCAGCCATTTCAACATCATGCTTGGCTTTTTCAAAAATCGCGATTTCTTCTTTTGAGCTTAAGTCAGCAACTTTCATTCTGTTCTTATACGCGGATGCAATATCCGGCACAAGCACCTCAACGTCAGCACTGATCTTGCTCATACAGGCCAGACGCCAGCCGGCACTGTATTCTTCATCGGAAATATGAAGAGTTTTCTTTGAGTCCAGTTCTCCGCCTTTTAACTGTACCCGACATTTTCCACAGGCTCCGTTTCCGGAACATGGTGCATCGATAGCCACATTGGCTCCACGAGCAACCTCCAGCAGATTATCCCCCGCATTGGCAAATGCTTCTACCGTACTGCCATTTTCAAAAGCAAACGTTACTTTAAACATTCAGTAACCACCTTTCTCGCCTCGTGAATGTTTTTGTCTTCCACCTGTGGCGCTGGGAGTTAGACTAAACTATTTCTGTTAAAAAAAGGCCGGCGGCCGAAGCCCCCAGCCTCTTTAGAAAAATGTTCAATATCCGCTTACGCCGGATTAGATCTCCAGGTAAGAATCTGCATAAAGTGTGTTGCCCTTGAATACGTCACAGGATTTGATTGTTTCCATAAGACGAAGGTCGTTAGGGTTAACGATAGCAGATGTAAGACCATTCATCATAGCCATAGCTACAAGTGCGGAGTCCATGATCGGACGGATATGTTTTGGCATACCGTTACTGTTGTTGGAGAGACCACCTGTGGAGTTCAGGCCCATCTCGGAGAACATCTTGATTGCCTCAAGAACTTCCATCTGTTTGTCCTGCATTCCTTTTACAACCAGGAATAACGGATCGAACCACAGATCCTCTGCTTCCATGCCAAGGCCAAGGCCTCTCTCAAGCATGTTCTGGCAGTGCATCATACGCTCGTCGTTGTCTGCTGCAACCATTCCTGAAGAGCAAAGTGCGATACAGATTGCATCGTTAGCTGCTGCAAGGTCGATGTTGGAAATTCTGTCACCAGCATCTGCAGAGTTTACGATCGGTTTTCCTTTGCTTCTGTTGTATACGGAAATACCAGCCTCGATTGCTTTCTGGTTTGTTGTATCAAGAGCAAGCGGAACGTTGTCAAACTCGGACTGAAGGAGCTGTACTGCCCATTTCATAAGATCCTCGCCATCGTTCTCAGCTGGTCCGATGTTTACATCAAGGTATGTAGCACCTGCATCAAGCTGCTGTTTAGCTCTTTTGATGATCGGCTCAGGATCTCTCTCAGTAAATGCTTTATTTACTGCTGGTGCTGTTGTTGAAAGTCTCTCCCCAATTGTTACAAATTTTGCCATACTCGTGTTCTCCTTTACATATTAGTAGGATATGGCTGTGCAGATTTACTGCACAGCCTTTTATAACTGCCAGCTATAACTGATCAGTTTTTTTCTTACACCTGTCGGATGATTATGCATCCAGGTCTTTTAAGAATTTCACAAGCTGTACTGCTTCTCTTGGTCCTACGATGATCTCCCATCCAGGAAGCTTAGCCTCAAGGTCTCCCTTAAGAACAGCTACTTTACCAGGAATAACCAGTCTTCTGCATTTAACCTTCGGCTCAACATTCTCTTTAATGTACTCGGAGATGCTGTTTCCGGAGAATTTACCTGCAGCCCAGGATGTCAGAACGGAAAGTCCGCCGGCATCATTGATTACCAGGTTAAGCGGAACACCGGAACGCTCCAGCTCGCCGGATACTACGAAATATGTAAGAGCGAAGTCTACTGTTGTTACAACGAGAGAATTCTCGTCTGCTCCGTTCAGAGGATAGATGCCCGGCTCTACCTTCATTGGCTTCTGCGGGTCTGTAAATACGTTCTGACGAAGACCGAACAGCGGAAGTGCTTCTGCATATGTCATCTGCTCCATAACAACGATGGAACCATATTTCATAGTGAACAGGGAAGCAAGTGCTGCCTGTAAATGATGGTCACCCTTTGCAAGTTTAACAAGATTAACGATAGAAGGATAACCAAATGTTCTATCCTGATTCTTAAGAGCTGCACGACGAACCTGTACAGTGTTTGCAAAAGTCTCTTTGATGTCAGCTCCTGTTGTATCAAGTACGAGATTCTTGTTTCCAAGTTTCTCAAGTGCTGCTGTAGTATCATATAACTCGTTAAGATCCTTACCGGATACGCCGAGAACTACGCCTGCGTCTGTAGCCACCTGGCTCATAGCCTCATAGTTGGAAGCGTTTGCTCCGTTAAGAACCGGTTTGCCGTCCTTACATACTTCAAGGGCAGCTTTTGCGATCTCAGGATCTGTACAGCCAAGGATCAGTGTTCTTCCAAGGCCTTTAGCCTTCTCTACAAGTGCTGTGAATTTCGCAGCATCTGCATTCTCATCGCAGTTTACATATACAAGCTCTACGTGCATTCTCTCGCCGATACGATCATAATCAACATGCGGGATCTCTGCAAGTTTTGCTTCTACTTCCTCATCACTCATGCATGTGCAAAGTGATACGGCATATCTTGTTTTGCTTACGAATGTCTTCTCATGTCTGAAAAGAACAGTCTCTCCACCAAGTGAAAACTCTCCGTCGCCTGTTCCGATCTTGATTGTTTTCATTGGCGGTGCAGTTGCCTCAGAAAGAGATGCTAATGCTTCCTCAGACATATGAGGACACTGCTCAATTTTCAGGGCGCCCTGTGCAACTTTCATGGAGAACGCCATACATGTAGGGCATCCGCATTCCTTACAGTTTTTCTTTGGTGTTAATTTAAAGATCTGAATACCATTCAGTGCCATAACTCTATAATCCTCCTATTTATTACGCGAGTGCTTTGATCAGTTTGGAAATTGTCTTAACAGATTCCGGATGTCTTAAGATAACTGCATCAGAACCAGCTGCAAGATCAGCTGCTGCTGTCTCAACTTCCATGTCGATTCCACGCTCATCCTGTGATCCCCACTCCGGCATGTCTGCCTCAGAAGCTGTTGCTTCCTTAACACTCCATGTCTCAGCGGAAACAGGTGTAATAATAGGCATCTGCAGCATGTTATCATTCTGTCCTAAAGCGGCACCTTTGATACGGTCCATAGTGGAAACTACGTACTCATATCCATATCCAGCTGCTGCACTACCGATATTCATAACGATCTTCTTCGGATCTACACCAAGCTGTGTAGTAACAACGTTAAGCTGTTTAGCAAGGTTGATATCAACGGCAGACTCAGCGCCTACGATCTGATTGTATGCAAGACCTGCTGCTGCACCGATTGCTTTGTAGTTCTCTTCCTTCTCAGAAAGGATCAGAGCGTTTCTGCCCTGAAGAGCCTCAGCAACTTTCGGAAGGAGCTCTGCATCCTTCTCAACGTTCTTGCAGCCCTCTACAACCAGTGGACAGTCCACTGCTGCAGCAACTTCTTTAACAACTTCGATCAGCTCATCAATGGATTTATTGACACCGTTCGGATCTCCGCCCTCAAGAATCAGTGCAACAAAGTCAGCACCTTCCATAGCTGCGGCTTTCTGAGCGATCTCTCCCATTGTTGTAGCACCTTCATAGTATGCTTTGATACCTTCAGATACACCCTCAAGACCCATATCAGAGATCTCTACACCAATTTTCGGGCAGTTCTCTGACTCTGCGTCAAAAGAGTAAAATGGGAATGTACAATCCCCTCCAATTGTCACAGTCTTATCTCCGCTTCCGATTGTGACATCGTTAATTTTTGCATTAAACTTTTGTGGTTTCTGATTAAACGGCATTTTTTGTTAGCCTCCTTAAAAATAATAATTAAAAACTACAGAGCTTCTTATATTATACTACATCGCACTAGCCATTGGCAAGATGCAGCCGCATATATCTGTTAAAAAATCAACAAACTTTTTAACATTTTTCAGGAGAAAGGATACAAAAGTGCCCTCTCTCCTTACTTAATTACATCATCGGATCAAGTCCCAGTGCCGGATGTCCCTTCTCAGTAAGGAATGCTACCAGTGTCTCTGGATCTTCCGCGATTGTCT
>CAVBVT010000111.1:0-969 GCA_963598855.1 Eggerthellaceae bacterium | reverse complement strand
GTCTCATCACCGATCATATCTGTGAAATTATCAATTCCATAGAGCTCTTTAGCTGTCTTGTTAAGTCTGTCAGCAACGAACTCTTTCAGTTCTTTCGGCATCCATACGATACGCTCGATACCGCCCTCAGCCTTCATGAACTTCTTAGAAGAAATAAAGTGTTTGCCATGTCCCATGAATCCAGGAGTCTGAACACCGCCGCCTGTCATGGATGCCATCTCTGGGAATGTCATTCCAAGTGGTGTCATGCCTGCGTACTCACGGTTGGCAATAACAACACCGTTGGAAAATGGCTCAATACCGCAGATACACTCGAAACATCCGCAAGAAGTCATCGGATCCTGCATAATGGAGTACAGTGTAACATGCTCCAGGGCACCCTGGGAAAGTTTCTGAACAGCCTCATCAACATCCTCATAGGAACCAAGATCTTCGTTGATTGGACGCTCTTTTGTGATCACCTGGCAAGGACCTGCCGGATCAAGCTGATGTGTAGCTTTTGCATCCAGCCATGAAACGGCACCGCAAAGTCCAAGTCTCTCTGGTGTTACTACACATACGTGGCTTGGAGAGAATGCCTGGCAGAGGATACAGCTGTAATATACATCTACAGATTCATCTGTCAGAGTATCAAGACGCTCATCACGTTTATCGAAGATCGGGATGGCAACTTCATGACGTACTCTTGTACATTCTGCCGGATCTGTGTAGATAACAACTTCACATTTATCAACAACTGCGTCAAATTCATTTTTAACAGATGCGTAAAGAACTTCACCGATATGTTTGATCTTGAATCCTGCATTGAATGCATCAATGCTGATACGGATACGCTGCATATCACGCTGTCCTGTATGGTATACACCTTCAATACAGTTGATGTAGTTATGGAATTTACGCTCGATAACCGGCTCAAAGTCAGCCTGCATGTTCTTACCTGCAACTTTAACAACATATGCAATGCTGTTC
>CAVBVT010000110.1:0-9213 GCA_963598855.1 Eggerthellaceae bacterium | reverse complement strand
GTTGCACTTATGGATGCACGTTCCATCGCAGCAACAGCAGCAAACGGCGGTATCCTTACATCTGCAGAAACTCTGGACTGCTGGGGAGATGTACCGGAATACACATACGATAATACTGTTTACCAGAAGAGAGTTTACAACGGTTATCAGAAAGGTGATGAAAAGAAAGATCTTGTTTATGGCCCGAATATCAAAGACTGGCCGGAGATGAGCCCGCTTACAGACAACATCCTTCTGAAAGTTTGCTCCAGAATCCTTGATCCTGTAACAACAACCGATGAGCTGATCCCATCCGGAGAGACTTCCTCCTTCCGTTCCAATCCTCTTGGACTTGCAGAGTTTACCCTGTCCAGACGTGATCCGGAATATGTAGGTCGCTCTAAAATTGTAGACAAACTTGAGAAAGCAAGAGTTGCAGGAGAAGATCTCTTTGCAGCAGAACCGGAACTTGAGAAGATTTTTGCAAAGATCAAAGAGCTTCCGGGACAGGCAGAGGTAGATCCGTCCCAGACCGAGATCGGCAGCATGATCTATGCAGTGAAACCAGGTGATGGTTCTGCAAGAGAACAGGCAGCTTCCTGCCAGAGAGTTATCGGCGGACTTGCCAATATCACAAAGGAATATGCAACCAAACGTTATCGTTCCAACGTTATGAACTGGGGTATGATCCCATTCCAGATGAACGGTGAGCCGGATTTCGCTGTAGGTGACTACATTTATGTACCAAATATCCTTGAGGCCCTGGACGGAGATCTCAAAGATATCAAAGCTTATGTGATCGGAGATGAGATCCGCGAACTGTCACTTTACATCGCAGATATGACAGAAAACGAGAAGAAGATCGTAAAAGCCGGCTGTCTGATCAATTACAACAGAAACCGTAAATAAGATATAACCGCGTAAATAAATCAATAATTCCATAATTTTCCCTTTAGCAAAAAGGTCTGTCTGGCAACAGGCCTTTTTGTGAACTTATGTAAAAGGAGTGTACGAATCATGAAAAAAACGATCCAGCAGCTGGTGGAAGAACTTCGAGAGTTTTCCACCTCAGAATTATGTGATGGTGTGGGTGCCGGAAAATATCAGACCATGGATTATCATATCCGTCAGATGGTCACAGACAAAAAGATCGTAGGTCCTGCCTACACAGTAAAAACCCCCATTGGCATCAGCGGACTTGTGCCTGACGGGATCCTGAAGATCCAGAAAGGCGAGGTTATGGTCATTGCAGGAAAAGGATACTGCCAGGGCTCTTACTGGGGAGATCACCGAAGCATCTGCGCATCCATGAAAGGCGTGGAAGGTGTCGTGATCGACGGAGCTTTCCGTGATCTGGAAGGATGCCGTGAAGCGGGAATGCCGATCTACGCCAGAGCCGTCACTCCCGGAAGTGCAGGAAAAGAAGCTCTGGGAGAACTGAATGTTCCGGTTATGTGCGGCGGAGTTATGGTATGTCCTGGTGATATTATTGTGGCAGACTGTAACGGTGTTCTGGTGCTGAAACCGGAGGAAGCGGAAGGCGTGATGGAACGCGCCAGGAAGAAGATCCAGGCAGAAGAAGAGACCATCCGCAGGATGAAAGAAACCGGCGAGATCCTGCCGCGGGTTATTATGAAAAAATAGCATCTAATAAACAACAGGCATATATGAATTCCCTTTCTGAATTTTCCAAATGAGCAGTCACGGGATAAGATATAAGTAAGAAAAAATACCAAGTGATCAATACAGGAGGGAATCAAATGGGCTTACATATCATTGATGAGGCAAACCGCTGCCTCAACTGCAAAAAACCAATGTGTCAGAAAGGATGTCCGGTGCATACACCGATCCCGCACATCATCCAGATGTTCAAAGAAAACCAGGTTATGGAAGCAGGAAAAGAATTATTCGAAAACAATCCCATGTCCGTGATCTGTTCCATTGTCTGTAATCATGAACAGCAGTGTGCGGGAAACTGTGTGCTTGGAAGAAAAGGTACTCCGGTACATTTCTCCAGTATAGAAAACTATATTTCCGATACTTATCTGGATCGTATGGAAATTCCAAAAGTTCAGAAAAAAGGAAAAAAAGTGGCAGTGATCGGTGCCGGTCCTGCCGGTATCACAGCAGCAGTTATCCTCGCAAAGGCAGGCTACGATGTGACGATCTTTGAGTGGAAAGACAAGATCGGAGGGATCATGCAGTACGGAATCCCGGAATTCCGTCTTCCAAAAAGCATTCTGGACAGATATCAGAAACGTCTTCTGGAAATGGGAATTAAGATCCGTCCAAACACAACCATCGGTGCTGTGCTGAAAATCGATGATCTGCTCCGGGACGGCTATGCCAGCATTTTTGTAGGAACCGGCGTGTGGAAGGCAAGAAACCTGGGAATCCATGGAGAATGTCTTGGCAATGTACAGTTTGGTATCGATTATCTTGCCAATCCTTCCGGCTATCAGCTGGGTGAGAATGTGGCAGTCATCGGCATGGGAAATGCAGCCATGGATGTGGCAAGAACTGCACTCCGTAACGGTGCAAGACATGTAACCCTCTATGCAAGAGGAACCAGAGCAGCTGCAAGTTCCCATGAGATTTCCTATGCTCAGTTAGATGGTGCGGAATTTGTATTTGGAAAAGAGATCCGCCGCATCACAGAAAAAGGCCCTGTATTCAGTAATTCCATTCTGGATGAGAACGGAAAAGCCATCGGTTTTGAGGAAGAGGAAGAACAGGTGGAAGCAGATTCCACCATCATTTCCATCAGCCAGGGACCAAGAAGAAAGCTGATCCGTACTACCGTTGGTCTGGAAGGATCTGACCGCGGTCTTCTGATCGTGGATGAAAACGGAATGACCACAAAACCAGGCGTTTTTGCAGCAGGTGATGTAACTACCGGTTCCAAAACTGTAGTACATGCAGTAGAGGGTGCCAAGATCGCAGCCATGGGAATGATCCGCTACATGGAAGAGAACTGATCTTCCACAAAAAGGCCATGAAAAAAAGGAATATCTGCATTGCGAGAAGCAATTTTATTTTCGGAAACCTCCCGCTTATAATAAAATCATAAAAACAAATCAAAACGTTCAGCCAGACGTAAACACTAAGGAGGTAATCCACTTGGGAAAGTCATTAACAAGAAAAATCATTGAATCTCATTATGTATCCGGAAGCATGGTTCCTGGGGAAGAAGTTTTTATCAAGGTAGACCAGACACTGACTCATGACATCAACGCAGTCATGACTTATCTGGCATTTGAGGCCATTGGCCTTGACCGTATCCGCACAGAGTGCAGTGTCAGCTATCTGGATCACAACCTGCTCTATGTAGATCACAAAACACCGGATGACCACATTTATCTTCAGTCAGCAGCAAAGAAATTCGGAGTTCATGTATCCAGACCTGGAAACGGTATCTGTCATACCGTACACGTAGCAAGATTCGGTGCTCCCGGAAAGATCAGCATGGGCGGAGACAGCCATACCCCTCACGGCGGTTCTATCGGAATGCTTTGTATCGGTGTCGGCGGAATGGATGTTGCCACAGCGATGACCGGTGTTCCTATGAGACTGAAAATGCCGCGTGTGGTACAGGTTTATCTTACCGGTGAACTGAAACCAGGTGTAAATGCCAAAGAAGTGATCCTGGAAATGCTCCGCAGAGTATCCATTAAGGGCGGCCTTGGAAATGTTTATGAGTATACAGGCCCGGGAGCTGCAAAACTGGAAGTACCACAGCGTGCGACCATCACAAACATGGGTGCGGAACTTGGTGCAACAACCTCCATTTTCCCGGCAGACGAGCAGGTTCATAAATTCCTGAAAGCCCAGGGAAGAGAAGAAGCATACACAGAACTTCTTCCAGATGAGGATGCCGAATACGATGACCGTATCGAGATCAATTTAAGTGAACTGGAGCCCCTTGTTTCATGTCCTCACCAACCGGACAATGTCATCCCGTTAAAGGATGTGGAACGCAAACCGGTACAGCAGGTCTTCATCGGAAGCTGTACCAACACAAGCTATGCAGATGTTGCAAAAGCAGCTCTTGTTTTCCAGGGAAGACAGGTAAATGAAAATGTAAGCTGTACCTGCGGAATTGCTTCCAGACAGACATACAAAGAACTTCTCCGCGATGGATATCTGGACATGCTTATTGATGCAGGTGTCCGTATCCTGGAGATTGCCTGCGGACCGTGCTGTGCCATCGGCCAGACACCGGCAACCGAGGGAATCGCAGTCCGCACCTCCAACCGTAACTTCAAAGGACGTGCAGGCAATCCTAACGCAAAGATCTATCTGGTCAGCCCGGAAAGTGCAGCAGCAACAGCCATCAAAGGATCCTTCGCATCCGCAGAGGAGATTCTTGGCGATGATGTAAAGAAACTGGCAGAGATCCATGAGCCGGAGGAATACATTGTCAATGATTCCATGATCATCAAACCGCTCCCTGAGGAAGAAGCCAAAAAAGTAGAGCTGGTAAAAGGACCGAATATTAAATTCCTTCCTGTACCGGACGAACCGCAGCAGCATCTCTGTGTGCCGGTCAGCTTAAAAGGCGGAGATAATATTTCCACTGATGATATCACACCGGCAAGTGCAGAATTTTCCAGCATGCGTTCCAACATTCCTCTGATGAGTAAATACTGTTATCACCGTTATGCACCGGATTTCTCAGAGCGTGCAAGAAAAATGGGCAAGAGCATCATCATCGGAGGCGAAAACTACGGCCAGGGTTCTTCCAGAGAACATGCAGCCATTAACCCGATGTATCTTGGCGTAAAATGCGTCATTGCAAAGAGCATCGCCAGAATCCACAAAGGAAATCTGGTAAACCACGGCATTATCCCGATGCTGTTTGAAGATCCGTCTGTATACGATAAGATCGATCAGGAAGATGAACTTGAGATCAACAACCTTCTGGATCAGATCCCAACCAGAAAAGTAGAAGTTACTGACAAGACAAAAGGATTTTCCTTCCAGGTAAAACTGGATCTTTCCGATAATGAAGTAGAAGTAGTATTAAGCGGCGGTCAGCTCCGTTACCTCAAAAAACAGCTGGCAGCCCAGGATAAATAAGAAAGGAGCTTCCAATATGAAAGCTGAGAATATTAAGATCGCACAGGAAAAATTTGGAGAACTGATCCGCGGAGAAGAAACAAGAATTGAAAATATGAAAAAATCCTCCGTACCTACAGATTTTGCAGCACTGGATAAGATCGTTGTAGGCATTCTTCCAGGAGACGGTGTAGGCCCGATCCTGATGAAACAGGGACTGCGCGTGTTAAGAGAACTTGTACCGGATGAGATCGAATCCGGCAAGATCGAGATCCGTGAGATCGAGGGACTGACCATTGAAAACCGTGTGGCAAAACTGGAAAGCCTTCCTGCAGAAGTTCTTGAGGAAGTAAAAAAATGCAACGTACTTCTCAAAGGACCGATGACAACTCCCCGTGCAGGAGACGGACTTCCGAACCTTGTAAGTGTAAACAGCCTTTTAAGAAGAAATCTGGAGCTTTTTGCAGCAGTGCGCCCCATCAAGATCCCGGAAAAAAATATCGACTGGACTTTCTTCCGTGAAAATATCGAGGGAGAATATCTCTGGGGAAACAAAGGTATCCAGGTAGATGAAGACCTTGCCGTTGATTTCAAAGTACAGACCATGCAGGGCAGCGAGCGTATCGCAAGAGCAGCTTTTGAGTTTGCAAGAAAGAACGGAAAGAAAAATGTAACTATCGTTACAAAAGCCAATATTGTCAAGCTGGTTGACGGAAACTTTATCAAAGCTGTACGAAAAGTAGGAGAAGAGTATCCGGAGATCGAGATCCAGGAGCGTCTGGTAGATGCCATGTGTGCAAAAATGCTGGACCCGTCCTTTAACCAGGGCATGGAAGTAATTGTCCTTCCAAACCTTTACGGCGATATTGTAACAGACGTTGCAGCAGAACACGCAGGCGGACTTGGAACAGCATGCTCTTCCAACATCGGAAACCAGTATGCACTGTTTGAGGCTATCCACGGAACTGCTCCGTTCCTTATGAGCCACGGAAGAGGCGAGTACGCAAATCCGTGCAGCCTGATCCGCGCCGTAGGTCAGATGCTGATCCATATCGGCTATGCAGATAGAAACGACCTTCTGGAAAAAGCTCTGGAAATCTGTACTGTTACAGAGAAAAAACTGGTTGTCACAACAGAGACCAAAGATGCAAGTGCAGCAGAATTTACCGATTATCTGCTGGATACCATCCGCAGCCTGAAAAACAACTGAAAGATTTCAGGTGATAATAACAGCCTCCACATAGTCTGAGCACATAGCACATATTCAACCTCCGCAGAAAGCGGGATATCTTTTCTGGATATCACGCTTTTTGTGGTGAGAAAAGGAATATTTTCCATCGTTGAGAAATACAGAAGATTATGCTAAAATAGCAGTATATCAGGGTCAGATTACCCTCTATATTGTGAGAAAACAACAAAGGAGAATGTTTATGAAAGATTCAGACTGGGAGATCCTTTATGAACTGTACAAAAATCCGAATATGACCAAGGTGGCCAACCTTCTTTACATGACACAGCCATCCCTTACCAAGAGACTGCAGCATATGGAATCGGAATTTCAGGTAACGATCGTGAACCGTACGCCAAAAGGACTGGAATTTACAGAAGAGGGAGAATTTCTCGGCAAACAGGCAGGCGAATATCTGGAATTTCTCCGAAAGACCAAGGAGAAATTAAAAGAATACCAGGAGAATTCCGAGGGTGTGATCACAATAGGAAGTTCCTATACATACAGCAAGTATACCCTGACCGATGTTCTTGTTCAATATAAGCTGAAACACCCGAACGTGGAATTCAATATTGTCAATGAGCAGAGCAATATCCTTTTCCGCAAAATGCTGGAGGATTCCATTGATGTAGGTTTTATCCGCGGTGATTACGAAGGAGCCGTGAACCGTACGCTGATCGGACGAAATGAAGCGTATCTGGTAACAAGGGAACCTGTGGATTTTGAGCAGCTTCCTTCCATGCAGCGGATCGGCTACAAGACCAATGACCGTACAAGGGAACTTCTTGACGGGTGGTGGAAAGACTGGTTTGGAACCGAATGTCCCGGAAGTATGGTGGTAGGATATATTGATGTGGCCTGGCAGCTGATCCACAGAGGCCTTGGATACACCATCTGTTTCCTGCCGGATAATTTCGAGAATACCTACGACCTCTGCCTTACTCCGCTGAAACGGAAAGACGGCAGCAGCGTGATCCGGAACACTTGGTTTATTTATTCCAAGAACAAGAGAATCAGTAAGATACTGGAGGAATTTATCGCCTATATTGAGGGAGAATTTTCCCTGAAAGGCAGATAATCTATGAAAGATATTGATTGGAAGATCCTTGCTGTCCTGGCAGAGAAGCGAAGCATTACCAAGGCTGCAGATGCCCTTTACATGACGCAGTCTGCCCTTACCAAAAGACTGAAATCCATTGAGGCAGAATGGAATGTGGAGATCGTAAAGCGCAGCAGCCAGGGAGTGACCTTCACGGAAGAAGGCCGCTACCTTGTAAAAAAAGCCAACATTATCCTGGATTTTCTCCAGGAGATCCGGGATCATCTGGCAATTAAAAGTGCACACAGAGAGCTTCTTCGAATTGGTGTGCCAAACTCTTTTGCACGCCTTCATATGCCTGCACTTTTCAAAGCCTACAAAGAAAAATATGACAGACTTCAGATCGTAACCGTTCCCAATTCCAGCGATATCCTGATGCAGCAGCTGATCGACGGCACTGTGGATATGGCTGTGATCTGCGGGGATTATCCTTATCTTGGGGAAAAAGTCTGCCTGTTCCAGGAGAATCTTTATGTAGTGACACCTGCAAACATGAAGGAGAATGAGATCGGCCAGCAGCCCCTGATCAAATCTTATCTGAATCCTATGGTGGAAATGCTGGTGAACCAGTGGTGGAAATACCATTTCGGCAGCCTTCCTCATGAGGCATACCGCGTTCCCTATGCAGATATTGCCATTGGAATGGTGGAAAATAATCTGGGGATCACCTTTATCTTCGGGGATAAATGGCGCTTAAGTTCCGAACAGGTGCAGAAGATCCCGGTATACGACGAGCAGAATGAACCTGTCACAAGAAAAGTCTGGCTGATGCTTTCCGAGAAATGTTTTAAGAGCCAGCAGATCATGGATTTTGTTTCCATGGTAGAAGAATATTATCATGTGAACAGTCTGGACTGAATATATAAGAAAAACAGAATATCAGGAATGAAACACATTGAGGAGATGGTACCGGCCATCTCCTTTTTTTGTACATTATTGGACCGCGATTATCAGGAGAAGAGAAACATTATTCCATTATGGAATGCCCTTCACAGTCTTTATCTGAATTTCAAATTGACATCTGTATTTCATATAATCATATTATCAAGATCGTTAAAAAAAATACATCTAATAAAAGGAGGAACTTGTATGAAATACGCATATGTGGGATGTCGTACAACAAAAGAACGAAACGCGAGAGGAAAAGGCCTGAAAGTCTATAAGGTCTGTGAGAGTACAGGAAACTGGAAAGAGATCCAGTGCCTTTCTACTGAGCCGAATCCATCTTACCAGACCCTGGATCTGGAGGAAAAATATCTCTATTCCGTACACGGTGACATCACAAAAGTAAGCAGCTACAAAATTCTGGAAAACGGTACTCTGGAGCATATGAATACCATTGATATCGGCGGAAAGAACCCGGTATTCATCACTGTTGACAAGACAAACCGTTATGTAGTAGTTGCAGCACTTCAGGGCGGAGCTGTCTATGTGATCAGAAGAAACGCAGACGGAACTTTAGGCGAGATCGTACATACCACACATCTTGAAGGCAAAAAAGAAGGCACCATCTCTTTTGCACATCAGTGCATCTGGGACCAGAAAAAAGAGTATCTTTTTGTGGTAACACAGGGACGTCTCCAGGGATATGGCCAGGTAAAAGTATTTCGTTTTGATTCAGAAAACGGAACTCTCACAGAAACAGATACCTATCGTTCCAGAGAATACGATGAGCCAAGACACGTATCCATTCATCCGAACAACTGCTACGTTTATCTGATCAACGAAAAAGGGAACAAAATGACCTACCTTCAGTTTGATGATGTGAACGGCAAGCTTACCGCAATGCAGAACCTTCCGTCTCTTCCTGCAACTTACACAGGAGAAGGACAGGCCAGCGCTTCTCTTC
>CAVBVT010000109.1:0-9234 GCA_963598855.1 Eggerthellaceae bacterium | reverse complement strand
TGAAAAATCAGACAAGTCAATATAGCGTTTACTTAATATTCGCTGTACTAGTCACGGAGTGAACAGTAACAATAAAAAGATTTCGAAAACAATTTCAGAAAATTAGGACTTGAAAATTCAGAAGAAGTATTGTAGTATAACAAAAGAAGCTGCATGACTGGCGGAGAGTAGGATTACCTACAGGGAGTGCAGTGTATTTAAGAAGCCGACCGCCTGGGCAGCCTGTTAATGGGGTGTCTAGGCGGTTTTTTGTTACCTGCTGATACCTGGAATGATCCCCAGGCCGTATATTAGACAAGGAGGACTGTGAAAAATGACTACATTTTCACTTGAGAAAGAACTGAAAGAGAATTCCTACCCAGGAAGAGGAATCGTGATCGGACGTTCCGCAGACGGAAAGCATGCTGTTACTGCATATTTTATCATGGGAAGAAGCGAGAACAGCAGAAACCGTATTTTTGTTGAGGATGGAGAGGGAATCCGTACACAGGCATTTGATCCGTCCAAGCTTACAGACCCGAGCCTTATCATCTACGCACCGGTACGTGTCCTTGGAAACAAGACGATCGTAACAAACGGCGACCAGACAGACACCATCTATGAGGGAATGGACAGACAGCTTACTTTTGAGCAGTCCCTGCGCACCAGAGAATTTGAGCCGGATGCACCGAACTACACACCTCGTATTTCCGGCGTTCTTCACGTAGAGAATGGCAAATTCAATTATGCAATGTCTATTTTAAAGAGCAATAACGGCAATCCGGATTCCTGCCTCCGCTATACATTCGCCTATGAGAATGCAGCTGCAGGACAGGGACGTTTTATCCACACTTATAAATGCGATGGAAATCCGCTTCCAAGTTTTGAGGGAGAGCCGAAGCCGGTAGAGATCCCGAATGATATTGATGACTTTACAAACTTTCTCTGGGAGAGTCTGAATCAGGATAATAAAGTTTCTCTCTTTGTTCGTTTCATTGACATTGAAACCGGAAAATATGAGTCAAGGATCGTGAATAAGAATAAATAAAAAGCTGAGTATACTGAAACGGTAAAATTATCAATATCACACAGAACGGAGGATTTTTTTCATGAAAGAATTACAGTTAAAATATGGATGCAACCCGAATCAGAAACCATCTAAGATCTACATGGCAGACGGAAGTGAGCTTCCAATCCAGGTACTTTCCGGAAGACCTGGATACATCAATTTCCTGGATGCTTTTAATGGCTGGCAGCTTGTACGTGATCTTAAGAAAGCAACCGGACTTCCAGCAGCAACTTCTTTCAAGCATGTATCTCCTGCAGGTGCATCCATCGGACTTCCGCTGAATGAGACTCTGGCCAAGATCTACTGGGTAGACGATATGGACTGGAAGAATTTTTCCCCACTTGCATGTGCTTATGCAAGAGCGAGAGGCGCAGACCGTATGTCATCTTTCGGTGATTTTATTTCTCTTTCTGATGTCTGCGACAAAGATACAGCAATGCTGATCAAGAGAGAGGTTTCTGACGGAGTTATCGCGCCGGGATACACAGAGGAAGCGCTTGAGATCCTGAAACAGAAGAAAAAAGGCAACTACAATGTGATCAAGATCGCTGAGGATTATGTTCCGGAACCGCTGGAACACAAGCAGGTATTTGGCGTTACTTTTGAGCAGGGTCGTCAGGAACTTGCTATTGATGATGAACTGATTTCCAATATTGTTACGGAGAATAAAGAGCTTACTGAGGAAGCTAAGAGAGATCTTAAAGTTTCCCTGATCGTTCTGAAATATACACAGTCCAATTCTGTATGTTTTGTAAAAGACGGACAGGCGATCGGTGTTGGTGCAGGACAGCAGTCCCGTGTTCACTGTACACGTCTTGCAGGACAGAAAGCTGATAACTGGTATCTCCGCCAGTGCCCGAAGGTACTGAACCTTCCATTTAAAGATACCATCACACGTGCAGAGAGAGACAATGCCATTGATGTTTATATTGGTGAGGAGTATATGGATGTTCTGGCTGACGGTGCATGGGAGAAGACTTTCACAGAGAAGCCGGAAGTATTTACAAAGGAAGAGAAGAGAGCATGGCTGGATGGCCTTACAGATGTAACTCTTGGATCTGATGCATTCTTCCCGTTCAGTGATAACATTGAGCGTGCACATAAGAGCGGTGTGAAATATATCGCAGAGCCAGGCGGATCTGTACGAGATGATGCTGTTATTGATACCTGCAATAAGTATGGTATGGTTATGGCATTTACAGGAATCAGACTGTTCCATCACTAAGATATAACGAAATCATCCCGGGTTTGGAAATTGTAAAATTCTGACCCCGGGATTTTTTTGTTTTTATAATTTTATAGTATAAAAAAAGAACTCTGAATTCTCTCAGAGTTCTTAAGAGCGATAGACGGGGCTCGAACCCGCGGTCTCGACCTTGGCAAGGTCGCGCGTTACCAACTACGCCACTATCGCACATGTCTTGCTGATGAAATGTTTCCCTCATTGACAAGACATATATTAGCATGGATTTTTGTATGTGTCAAATGTTTTTTTCGATTTTTTTGAAAAATTTATACAAAACTTATTGCTATCATTTCCACATGGAATCAGGAAGCAGATGATAAAGATTTTTAACTGTTCAGTATTCTATGATTCATCAGCGACATGATAATACCGCAGTACATGATCCGGGTAGTACTGATCACCGTAATCCCACGGACCTGCGGGATCATGGAGGGGATCGTCCTCGTCACGTTCCTTACCTCCGCTTGTCATCTGTGCAAAAGCCTGGGCACTTTCAGCAGTCCAGACAGTTTCACCGTTTTTCTCCAGGTAGGAGAAATAGGAGTCTGCACCGAAATTATAGGCCTGAAGTGCAAGACGGATATGGGTAAGATCGGAAGGTCCTGTGCAGCCGGCTTTATCCAGAGCATATTTCAGTTCCTGGATTCCGCAGGAAATGGAATAGGAAGGATCTGTGATTCCATTGGGTTCCTGTGGGTATTGCGTATTATAAGCACCTTCTGAGGACTGCATGGGATCTGTTCCCTGTCCGGAGCTCTCCTGCATCATAACAGCAAGGATCAGATCTACGTAATCGGACATATCATATTGCACCGCTATGTTGGTAACTTCTTCACGGTAAGCTTCACAGGAGGCATTGATCTGGTAAGTGTTTTCGCTGGTTCTCTGGAAGCGTACAAACCATACGATGAGACAGAGTATGATCAGCAGGAAGATACAGAAAAGAAAAAATTTCTGCCTGCGTACCTGGCGCACACGGAGAAAGTGGCGTTGTTTTTTAGTTAGTTTTGGTTTGGGTCTTTTTGTATTCATAGGTACATTTTACCCGGTATATGTGAATTTGACCAGTTAAGAAATGTGATCTTTTTATTAAATCTTTCTGAAGACGGCCTTGTAAAATTGCAAAATCTGAGTCGATATGCTATGATAGTCGGGACAAACAGCAGAATGCCGGAAAAGGAGGCAGGATTTTATATGCGAAAAAGGCTTCTTGCAGTTATTTTGTGTGTTTCCATGCTGTTCCCTGCGTCAGTATATGCAGAGGTATCTGGTTATGAAGCAACACTGAATACATATACACAGGAGAAAAAAACAGCCCAGCAGTTTCAGATTGATGACGGGGCGGGAAATACAGTAAATGCCTTGGCGAAGAGCGACACACTCTATGTTACAGCGAAGAGCACAGCGATCCGATCCAATCCAGGAGAGGGCGGTACAGAGCTTCGTTCCGTGCTTCTTGGAACGAAACTGGAGCGAGTGGCAGTCTGTGACAATGGATGGAGCAAGGTTACTTTTCATAAAGATGGAGAAGATAAGATCAGCGGTTATGTTCAGGACAGCGTACTCAGTGACACAGAAACTGTAAATAAATTTACAGACACTGTTACAGTGGCATCGGACAGTGACATTTTTGATTATCCTGGACGAAAAGACGGCGAAGTTGTAGGGGAAGTACTTGAAGATGACGAACTGAAGAGAACAGGTACGGTAGATGATATCTGGAGCCGTATTGTGTACACAGATGATAATGGTACGGAACAGACAGGCTATATTCCAACCAGCTGTTTGGAAGGGTATCAGGAGACTGAGGTGGCTAAGGCTGAACAGGAGAAGAATACCAAGGCAGGCTCTCTTACCAAGAGTTCTGGTGAAGGTATTTTTGCAGATGCAGTGGATGGGGTAACTTCTACAGGCGGCTCCGGCACAACGGCCAGCGGTGTACAGATCGGAACACCGGTGTCTGCTTCCTCCGATGCAACATTGAAGCCGCTGGGAACTTTCAGGATCACCCATTACTGTCCGTGCAGTATCTGCTGCGGACCGTGGGCGAACGGAATTACATCTACAGGTGTAACCGCTACGACCAACCGGACGATAGCTGTAGATCCAAGTCAGATTCCATATGGGTCTAAAGTGGTTATCAACGGACAGGTGTATGTTGCGGAGGATTGCGGTGGTGCGATCCGGACTAACTGTATTGATGTCTATGTTGCAACACATTCAGAAGCAGAGCAGAAAGGCGTATTCTATACAGAAGTTTACCTGCTTCAGTAACAGAGAAAAAGAGAACTGCAAAAAAATAAAACTCTGACAGCAGAAGATAGATATATACGTATATCAGTCTGATGTCAGAGTTTTTTGATTTATAAAGAATCCTGCACAGAGAATCCTTTTTACAGGCAAAAAAATAATGCCCAGAGCCGGAATCGAACCAGCGACACGAGGATTTTCAGTCCTCTGCTCTACCAACTGAGCTATCTGGGCATGCCTCTTTCGAGTACTTTGTTACTTTAACACATTTACGTGGAGATTGCAAGAGAAAAATTAAAAAATGCAGATGTTTTTACGAAAATCTGATTTTTCTAAAAAACATCTGCAATACTGATTATCTGGCAGCCAGATAGATCTTCTCCATATCTTTCATATTTAATTGTCTGAATACGCCGATGGTACGAGTATCTTCGAAACTGCATTTGAATGCCAGATCATGGATTTCTTTTTCTGTAAGGTCAAGTCCAAGTTCATGCAGGCTGGTCGGCATATTGATAGAACGGAAGAAGTCTTCCATTGCTTCAATACCTGCAAGAGCAGTTTTATTGAAATCAAGGCTGCATGGAATCTCGAATACGTTGGTAGCAAACTGGGCAAAACGTTCCGGATTGGCATCGTAGACATAACGAGCCCAGCTTCCCCACAGTGCGGCAAGTCCGGCACCGTGTGCTACATCGTAAGTTCCTCCAAGTTCGTGCTCCAGCTGATGGCAGGCCCAGTCACCGCCGCCTGTTCCGCAGCCGGTAAGTCCATTGTGGGAAAGACTTCCAGCCCACATAACCTCGGCTCTTGCTGTGTAGTTATCCGGCTCCTTCATCAGGATACGGGCATTATAGATCACCGTCTGCATAAGAGATTCGCTGATACTGTCAGTAATCTCCATTGTCTCAATATTTACGAAATACCGTTCCATGGTATGCATCAGAATGTCCACACATCCGCTTTCCGTCTGATACTGAGGAAGTGTATATGTAAGGCGCGGATTCAAGATAGCAAAACGCGGTCTGCACAGATCATTGCGTGCAGTGCTTCGTTTCAGCCATCCTTCTTCGTTAGTGATAACACAGGAATTGCTCATCTCGCTTCCGGAAGCTGCGATGGTGAGAATGACACCGACTGGCAGACAGGCCTTCGGTGTTTCCGTGCGGAGAAAGAATTTCCACACATCAGTATCCGGGTTGGCAAGGCCGTAGCCGATAGCTTTGCAGGAATCAATAACGCTGCCGCCGCCTACTGCAAGAAGGAAATCAACACCTTCTTTTTTGCAAAGTTCAATGCCTTCTCTTACTTTGGAGAGGCGTGGGTTGGGAACGACACCGCCCAGGGTGATGTAGGAAATCCCTGCTTCATCCAGAACAGATTTGATCTCGTCGATCAGACCGGATTTTACAGCACTGTGTCCGCCGTAGTGGATCAGGACTTTTTTGCAGTTCTGGTCTTTTAGAATGGAACCGATCTGAAGGTGGGTATCTTTTCCAAAGATAACCTTTGTGGGGGTAAAATATTCAAAACTTCTCATATAAGCAGATCTCCCTTTATTTTATTATTTATTTAAAATACAATGAAGTCATAATACAGGATTCACATAAGCAAAACCGCTATAATAATAGCATAGAAGAGGCGTGGGTGCAAGATTTCTGTACATTGCCAGGTGCGTTGCCGGTTATGGGAAGAATGGTAATGAAATGATAATAATAGTTAAAGAGATGAAACAAAAAGAGATGTATTTTTTCAGAGGTGTGGTATAATGATTCATGTAAGAAAAAAGTGACTTAATCACAGAAACAGTCAGAACCGGAGCGTATATTATAAAACAGATCATAACGAAGCAGAAGAAAGCAGGTGTCTGAATTGGAAAATATCATTATTGTAGGTGCAGGTCCGGCAGGAATTTCAGCAGCTCTCTACGCTGCAAGAGGCAACATGGACCCACTGATCATAAATACAGGAATCGGTTCTCTGGAGAAAGCAGAGAAGATTGAGAATTATTACGGACTGGAGAAACCCCTTTCTGGAAAAGATCTCTTTGAGAGAGGACTTGACCAGGCCAGAGCACTTGGAGTTCGTATCCTGGATGCCCAGGTTGTGGGAATGGGTGGTTTTGATACTTTTGAAGTGAAGACAACAGAAGGAGATTTTGAAGCCCGCAGCGTGATCCTTGCAACAGGAAGCAAGAGAGCATCCGCCAGGATCCCAGGAGTGAAAGAATTCGAGGGAAAAGGCGTCAGCTACTGTGCAGTATGTGATGCGTTCTTTTACCGCGACAAGGAAGTTGCAGTTTTGGGAAACAGTGATTTCGCTCTTCATGAAGCAGAAGAGCTTTCCCATACAGCTTCTCATGTAACGATCTTTACAGATGGAAAGAAACCGGAATTTTCAAGGGAGAATTCCATTGATGTCAATACTATGAAGATCCAGGCAATCGAAGGAGATGAGCGTGTTTCCGGAATCCGCCTGAAAGGTGATATGAGCCTGCAGGAAGCTGGAGCGGAAGTTTCATCATTTGAACCAGCAGAAGGTGTTTTTGTGGCACTTGGCACAGCAGGAAGTTCAGAGATGGCCCGTCAGATCGGAGCAGAGCTTAACGAAAAAGGAAACATCCGTGTGAATGAGGAGATGGAGACAACAGTTCCGGGATTGTATGCAGCGGGAGACTGTACAGGAGGACTTCTTCAGGTTGCCAAGGCTGTACATGACGGAGCGCAGGCAGGACTTTCCGCTTGTCAGTATGTGCGGAAGCTTCTGAAATCCCAGGCATAAGACAGTATAAATAAGGAAGAAACGCAGAAACTGATAACAATTATAACAGTTACAGAAAGCCCATACAGGGCTGACTAAATCATAAGGAGGAATTTTATCATGGCAAAAGTTTTTACAACAGACAATTTTGAGACAGAGGTATTAAATGCAGAGAAACCAGTGCTGGTAGATTTCTGGGCAACCTGGTGCGGACCGTGCAGACGTCAGGCACCGATCGTTGAGGAGCTTGCAGAAGCAGGATATGAGGTTGGTAAAGTAGACGTAGATAAAGCCCCTTCCCTTGCACAGCAGTATAAGATCATGAGCATTCCTACACTGCTGGTATTTAAAGGCGGCAAGGAGACAGCACGTTATGTGGGACTAACAGCGAAAGCAGAACTTGAAGCAGCACTTCAGTAAAGAAAAATCAATAAGTATTCATCATTTCATAGAGACGGCTCTTATCCAGAATGCGGATCGATCCCCGCGAGATCTGGATGGAGCCGTCTTTGTTCATTTTTTTCAGGCTGCGGCTGACAGCCTCTCTTGCGCTTCCGATAGACCGGGCGATCGCTTCCTGGGTGAGACTGAACTCATCAGATCCGGTGTCAGCAGCTTCATCCAGAAGAAATGCGGCAATGCGTTGGGGAAGCGTAAGAAAGAAAGTCCGTTCAATTCCGGAGATCACATCAGAAAAATGTTCGGTTGTCAGTTTGTAGATGAAATTTTCCAAATAGATATTATTCTTCATCAATCTGGAAAAAGGTACAGCCGGGAGGAGCAGAAGATCGCAGTCTGTCTCCGCATCAATCTGCACATCAAAAGTAATGGCAGAGAGCATGCAGGAAGCAGAAAGGGTGCAGATATCATTGTCCCTTAAACGGTACAGAGTAGCCTCTTTTCCCTGAGCGGAAAGCAGATAAACACGGAGAACTCCCTTCAGGAGAAAAAGAGTTCCCAGGCACTGGCGTTCTTCGGACTGCACAGCAGCACCGGCAGGATAATGAAGCTCCCGTATATTATCAAGAAGAAAATTCTGATCTTCTTCGGTCATGTGTTCCCAGAAAGGAAAAGCCTGAAAATAGTTCAGACAACTGTTTCTGTCCATTAAATAGTACTCTCCTTATGAAACGAATATTTCAGCTATGTATAAGCTGAACTGCGACGTAGCAATTACTGTGATTTTACCCTGATTTGCCGGGAAACGCAATAGCAACGTGAGACACAGCTATTTACATATGGAAACAGGAACGGTATAATCAATCAGAGTGCAAAAATGAAAAAGTTGAATGTGCCGGTTTTAAAACTGCATGATTCAGCACAGACGAGGAGAACAAAAATTTGAAGATATTACTTGCAGCATGCAATGCGAAATATATCCATTCCAATCTTGCAGTGTACAACTTAAAATCCTGTTCCGGGAAATACAGCCCGCAGGTGGTGATCAAAGAGTACACGATCAATCAGATCAAGGATGAGATCCTGAAAGATATTTATCTGGAACAGCCGGATGTCATTTGCTTTTCCTGCTATATCTGGAATGTATCTTTTGTAAAAGAGCTGGTTCCGGATCTGAAGAAGATTCTTCCGGATGCGGATTTCTGGGCAGGAGGTCCGGAGGTATCTTATGATGCAGAGCAGTTTTTGAGAAGCAATCCTGCTTTTTTTGGCGTAATGGTCGGAGAAGGCGAAGAGACTTTTCAGGAACTGGCAGGCTATTATATAGAAAGAAAACCGGAAACTCTGAAAGAAATCAGGGGAGTGGCTTTCCGAAATGAGGACAAAGTCCCGGATATCGTACACACAGGATGGAGAGAACTGATGGATCTCAGCAAAGTTCCTTTTGCATATCAGGATCTTGCAGAGTTCAAAAACAGGATCATTTATTATGAAAGCAGCAGAGGCTGCCCATTTTCCTGCAGTTACTGCC
>CAVBVT010000108.1:0-9315 GCA_963598855.1 Eggerthellaceae bacterium | reverse complement strand
GAAAGTTGAGGAAGAGTTTGCAGGGCTGTTTGCGGAAAACAGTTCCTGGGATGAGCTGAGAAAGTGGCTGTAGGGTTTATGTGGCCGAATCGTGAAGATTCTGTGAAATCAGCTGTCGCCATTGACAGAAGAAAAAGACAATAATATAATTAAGCCTATCGTAAAAGTAGGATATAAAAACTGTTACAGTAGAAGATATGATCTATTGTAACAGTTTTTTGTTTGGAAAATTTTATGAGAAAGGACGTAAAACAGTGAAACGTACGGTTGTTTATATTGATGGCATGACCTGTATCAACTGTCAGATCAGGATCTGGAAGGCACTGAGATCCACACCTGGAATTACAGATACCACAGTCAGTTATGAGCGGTCACAGGCAGAATTTTCCTATGAGCCGCAGCAGATCTCGCTGGAAGAGATCGGGAGACTGATCGAAGATCTGGGGTATCAGGTGATCCCGGCCGGGAAGTTTCGGAGAAGATACTTTCTTCAGACTGCAGAAGAAATTTTTGCGATCGCCCTTCTGTTTCTGGGATTGCAGCACTGGGGAATCCTTAACCGTCTTGTACCGGATTCTCTTGCTGAGACAGGAATGGGATATGGAATGCTTTTTGTGATCGGTCTGATCACTTCTGTACATTGTATTGCCATGTGCGGGGGGATCAATCTTTCCCAGACTTTGCAGAAAAGAGAGTTAGGAGCAGAGGGAATATCAAAGACAATGTTTTGGAATACTTTTGTATATAATGTGGGGCGTGTTGTTTCTTATACGGTGATCGGCGGCGTGCTGGGAGCTTTGGGAGGACTGGCCGGGATCGGGGACAGTCTGCAGACATCTTCTGTGTTTCAGGGATCTCTGAAACTTCTGGCTGGAATTATCATGGTCGTTATGGGGGTAAATATGCTGGGGATTTTCCCGGGGCTTCGGAAACTGAGGATTCGTATTCCGCTCCCTGGAGGAAAATCTTTGTGGAAAAAAAGGACACCTTTTTTTGTTGGGCTGTGTAATGGCTTTATGCCCTGTGGACCGCTGCAGTCTATGGAGATCGTTGCGCTGGCTTCCGGAAGCTGGGCGGCAGGAGCTTTTTCCATGTTCTGCTTCAGTCTGGGAACGGTTCCTCTGATGTTGGGATTTGGCTCAATTTTTTCTGCGCTGGGAAAGAAGTTTACCAGACAGATCCTGAAAATAGGAGCGATCCTGGTGGTTGTTATGGGCTTGTCTATGATGTCTCAGGGAAGTGCATTGTCGGGTTTTGGCAGCAGGTCCGGTGAAAAAACAGCGGCAAAAGCAGATCATATGCAGAATGATGACCAGACTTCATCAGTAGAAAAAGATGGCGTGCAGTATGTTTCCAGTACATTAAGATCCGGGCAGTATCCGGATATCACAGTGAAGGCAGGAGAACCTGTAAAGTGGGAGATCCAGGCACCAGAAGGCAGCATCAATGGATGTAATTATAAAATGATCCTCCGGGATTTCGGTATGGAGTATACTTTTGAAAACGGGAAAAATACTCTTGAGTTCACTCCGGAAAAAGCAGGGGTTTATACCTATACCTGCTGGATGGGAATGATCACGGGAACGATTTATGTAACAGAGTAATAGAGGAGGCGTAAGTGAAGATGAAGAAAATTATAGTAACAGGTATGGCGTTTCTTACAGCGATGACAGTATTTGCAGGCTGTGGAAGTGCAGGAAAGGAAGAGACAAATACTGCAGAAGAAGCTTCCACAGCAGGTGAAAATGAAAATCAGGAGGTCAGCATCAGCTCCGGTGAGAATCTGGCCATACCGGTTTCTGAACTGACAGAAAGTGCTGAGTTCTATCCGGTAAATGTAGATGGTACAGAGATGGAAGTGATCGCAGTGAAGACTTCTGATGGAACGATCCGTACTGCATTTAACACCTGTCAGATCTGCTATGATTCCGGAAATGGCTATTATAAACAGGAAGGTGATAAACTGGTCTGCCAGAACTGCGGAAATTCTTTTACCATGGACCAGGTAGGGGAAAGCGCAGGCGGCTGTAATCCCTGGCCGATCCTGGAAAGCGACAGGACACTTGCTGATGATGAGATCCAGATATCCTATGATTTTCTGAAGGATTCTGCTGATATTTTTGCAAACTGGAAGGGTGCATACCAGAGTTAAGGCGACATTGACAGGAAAAAGAAAACATAATATAATAAATCCATTCCAAATAAGGGAAAACAAAGCTGTTACAATAGAAAAAATCTATTATAACAGCTTTGTTTGTTACTGTTGACAAACAATTTTGCTTACAAGGAGGAGGCATTTATGAACAAAAAAATCAAGACATTGTTTTCGTATCTGTTGATCATCATCGGAGCAGTACTGGCCAGTTTTTCGGTTGCCTGTATTCTGCTTCCCAATGATGCCATTGATTACGGAACAGCCGGTATTGCCATTATCATAAGCAAGCTGACCGGGTACAAATTGTCTTTTTGTGTACTGCTTGTATTTCTGCCGTTTCTGATTGCCGGGATCATTTTGATCGGCAAATATTTCTTTGCAAAAACATTCGTGGGTTTTGTTGTCTATACGGTAGGCCTTTCCTATTTCGAAAAGATTCCATTTGAACTTAATACGGAACATTTTATTGCAGTGGCTTTCGGCGGTGCGATCCTTGGCGTGGGACTTTCCCTGATTCTTCGAAACGGCGGCTGTATTGACGGTTCTGAGATCTTTGCCAATATTATTGTAAAAAAGATCTATAATCATTCCGGTAAGGATTACAGTATTTCCTACATATTAATTGCATTCAATGCCTGTGTATACGGAGCTGTGTTTGTTCTTCTTGATCGGGATTCCGCACTGTTAAGTCTTCTTGTATATATTGTGGCAACTTCTATTATCGATCATTTCACGGATCATTTCGAGGCACTGAAACAGGTAACGATCATCACAAAAGATCCGGATGCTATTATCCATGACATCAAGGAAGAACTGAATAAAACCTGCACCATAATCAATTCTTCAGGCGTGATCGCAGGGGAAAACAAAACACTGATCTGTTATGTGAATTACTTTGAACTGCAGAAAGTGAAAGAGATCATTTCCAGAAATAAAGGATCTTTCAGCACCGTTTCAACGATTGATGAGATCCTGCGCTGAGGTTTTATAATAAAAGATGGGTTTTTCTCCGGCAGAGGCGATCAGCAGAGAGGACGTTATAGACCGGGCGGAAAAGTCGGAATAAAAGTCGGAATGTATGAAAGGATGGGATTTGAATATACAGGAATTTCTGTTTCTGTTTTAGGAAATGTGAAATGGAATGAGATGGAGTATGTATTCTAATAATTTTGCAGGATATAGAGTAAAAGTTGAGTATAAAATGATTGATTTTTGAATAAATTGAGCAGAAAAGTGTATGTACATGAAAACCGAAAAATGTTATATTTCAGATATCAGGAGATGCACCAGACAACGGAAAATTAAAAGGTGAAATATTTGAACATTTTCATCAAAAAAGTGCATAGCAATGCGGAGATAAAAATGCTATATTGAGTGCATCAAGAACGTGCGAGAAATATAATATTTGGAGGTAGACTGAATATGAGACGAGTAGAAGAAGTTATCTATGTTGTGCCGGAAGAGAGAAAAGCATTCCTTGAGAAACAGCTGAATCCATCAGAGAAGACACGTAAATTTATGTGGCATCATGGAATCCGCAACCAGTTTTTCTATGAGCTGGAAGAGTTCATTCTGATGACATTTGAGTATGTTGGAGATGATTTTTACAAGGATATGGCAGTGCTCAGTACAACTCTTGAGGATGAGGGATATTTCATCAAAGAAAGAAGAAGAGATGTTGCTCCGGAGCAGCTGAAAACTACCAACTGGTGGGCTCCTCTTAAGATTCTTGGAAGTAATTTCGTACAGACGCCGTTCTCAAGTGAAGAGGATGTTGAGGCTGATGAGCTTGCATCAGAGGCTAAGAACGGAAGCATCCATGATGAAGATAATATCCGTAACAACATTGCTTTTGATGCGGATGACTGGAGTGAATCCATTCACTTCTGATTAAATATACCCAACCAACGGAATCCCTGAAATAAACATGATAAATCCCAGGACAGGCTCTGTTTTTCTTAAATGGAAAACAGAGCCTGTTTCTCATATGCGGGGCAGGTGCTGATTGTAAAAAAATGGGCAGCGTGGTATCATAAAAGCAGAAGAAAAAGGAGAATTTTTTATGATCAGACCAATAATGAAAGATATTTTTTTCCTGAGACAAAAAGCACAGCCTGCCGCAAAAGAAGACATGCAGGTAGTACAGGACCTTATGGATACACTGAAAGCCAATGAAGCCGGATGCGTGGGTATGGCAGCCAATATGATAGGGGTAAACAAGCGGATCATTGCTGTAAATATGGGATTTGTCAATGTGGCAATGCTGAATCCGGTGATCGTGAAGAAGTCCGGAGCATACGAGACAGAGGAAGGCTGTCTTTCTCTTACTGGTGTGCGAAAGACGACCCGATATGAAAATATAGAAGTGGAATTTCAGGATATTTCATTTCATAAACAGCACCAGAAATACTCCGGCTGGACAGCACAGATCATCCAGCATGAGATCGATCACTGCGACGGAATTATCATATAAATATAACATATAACGGAGCCAGGAAACTGGAAGTACAGAAAAAAGCAGGGGCTTTTGGGTCGTACGTTCCTGTCAGAATTAAAATAAGAAAGGAAGCGGAAATTATGTATCAGAAATTAATGACATGTCTGGAAAGTGTAAGAAAGAAAACAGATTTCAAACCGGAAATCGCACTGGTTCTTGGATCTGGACTTGGCGATTTTGCAGAGCGGATCCAGATCGAACAGATCATTAAATATACAGATATCGAAGGATTTCCGGTATCTACAGTAAAAGGGCACAAAGGACGTTTCGTATTCGGATATGTGGAGAAAACACCGGTTGTGATCATGCAGGGCCGGGTTCATTATTATGAAGGATATCCAATGTCTGACGTAGTTCTTCCGACACGTTTGATGGGACTGCTTGGGGCAAAAAAACTTCTTCTTACCAATGCAGCTGGGGGTGCCAATCCATCCTTCCATCCCGGCGGCCTTATGCTGATCACAGATCATATCACAACAGGAGTTCCAAGTCCCCTTATCGGACCAAATATCGATGAGCTGGGAACAAGATTTCCGGATATGAGCGAAGTATACAGCCGCCGACTTCAGGATGTGATCCGCAAATGTGCGGCAGAATGCGGGATCAAACTCCAGGAAGGCGTTTACGTACAGTTTACAGGTCCTAACTATGAGACTCCGGCAGAGATCCGGCTTGCACAGAGATGGGGCGGTGATGCAGTTGGAATGAGTACAGCATGCGAAGCCATGGCTGCACGCCATATGGGAATGGAAGTCTGCGGAATTTCCTGCATCACAAACATGGCTGCAGGAATCTCAAAAGAAGCCCTGAATCATGAAGAAGTACAGGAGATAGCAGACCGCGTGGCGAAAGATTTCCAGAAACTGGTTGAGAAAGTTGTTGTAAATATGTGATCCTGCAAAAGAAGATCAGAATAAAAAGAAAAGAGAAACACAAATGATAACATTAAATGATTACCTGTATTCCGGAGATACCCTTCTTCGGATACTGAAAAAATATATCCGGGATTTAAGAGCGGAAGCAAAAGAAAAACATAATGAGATCGATCTGGTACACTGTAATTTTCTGATCCAGATCCAGGAACTTCTGGAACATAATGATTTCCTTACTGCCCAGTCCCAGAAGATCCGGGAATTTTATAAATATATGGCTGGAGAGTATCCGTTTCTTGCATTTACATTCAAAGGCAGGATCAAATCACTGATTCGTGCAGAGGAGAAATTCAACGGATATGTTGTGGAGTATATTTATGATTATTATAAAGATCACGGAAAATATCCGTCTGTATCCCAGATCAAAGAACGTTTAATCTGCTTTCGTGATTTTATTGCATACAGGATCGTTATCGCAATGCCGAAATGCCATCTGAAAAACGGAGAGAATGCACGGGATGAGGAACTCCGTTATCTTTATGAGATCGCGAACGTGCTTCCAGGATTTCTGGAAGAGAGAGGATTTACCGCGGAGCCTGCCAGAGGCGTCCAGGAGAGTACGTCTCCATTGCTCAGCGAGGAAGCAAGGCCTTATTACAGAGACTATATCTGTCATAATAAGGAGGATGATTACCAGTCTCTGCATATTACATTTTATGATAACAGTTCCAGAAGCTATATGGAAGTGCAGCTTCGTACAAAAGATATGGACGATGTGGCGGAGATCGGTTCTGCCAACCATTTAAGCTACGAGAAAAAACAGGAAAGCGAGCGCAGAAGAAGAGATGCCATTCCGGAAGGGGAATGTATCTATTTTGATGAGGCTTATGAGAGGGGCATGAAGCTTCTCGGCCTGGATCTTGCTGCGCTGGATGTGAATATGTTCGGTGCAGTGAACAACAGTCTGATCAATGATGGCTGCGGGCTTTTCCGCGGAAGGATGATCCTTCCCTATGAGCATCTTTCCCGCTTTCAGAATGATATCATTGACTGAGGGAGGATGAGATGAAAGACCTGACAAAGGGAAAACCTTCTGCCCTGAATCAGAAAAGAATGATTTTGGATAAAAGAAAACAGCATATTGCTGCGGGGCAAAAACTCCATAGCAATGTGCTGTTTTTGTTAAAATTATAATTACATATTCGGTGCGGCTTCTTTTACATTCTCTTTCTCAGGAAAAATATGTCTGAAGATGAAACGTACAACTGGTCCCACATAGATCAGCTGCAGGAAAAATGCCGCCGGGAAGTTCAGAAATGTTGTCTGCAGCCAGACAGCGATAAACTGATTTCCTGCATGTTTAAAGAAAAGTGTTGCAAAAAAGCTCATCAGCGGACACATGAAAGCAATGGAAGCAACAGAAATTGCAAGAATCATGCTGAACGGATGACAACTGCGGAAATCAACCATGCGATTGGCGCAGATAAAAGCAAGCTTGGATACAATAAAGAAATCAAGAACAAATGCGATCGGTCCCATAAATGTCAGTTCATGAAAAGCGGAAAGGAACACGCTGTTTGTCATTGCACCTGTGTTCAGTACAATGTTGTAGCAGATCATGGAGTAAACCATGAAAAATACCATGATAATGGTAAAGATAACTTCCTGGAATTTGTTTTTTGGCATAAAAAATCCTCCTTTAAAATGATTAAGTGATAATGTAAACCTAAGAGCATGTGTTGTTCGTTAATCATTCAGGAGAATGTGCGTTTCCAATATATGACAGGATTTTTGTCATAAACCATATTCAGTTTTTAACCAAATGATATTTGGTTTGGATAAGCAATAAAGCGAATCGCATTTACTGCCTGACATCGGCGATTATATTATCACAACAGGGAAAGAGTTGTCAATACGTAAAATTCACACGATTTCATTAAATATTCTGACAATAACAAAAAGGATATAAATGAGAAAAAATAGACAATAACACCTCTTGACTACAGAAGTTAGCTTTGGTAAACTTATGATTGGTTAGCAGGTTCTAACTATTGCGTGAATAATTGTGGCGGGCCGTATCCCCTGACAATAACGGCCCGGGCAAGGTTTACGGACAGGGCGAAAAAGCCAGACAGGAGGATAAATATCAAATGGAATATTTAGAGATCGAGAAAGTCATTGGAAGAGAGATCATTGATTCAAGAGGAAATCCGACCGTAGAGGCGGAAGTTTATCTGGCAGATGGAACTATCGGAAGAGGAGCAGCACCGAGCGGAGCATCCACAGGAGAATTTGAGGCACTTGAGCTGAGAGACCAGGATAAGAGCCGTTTCGGAGGAAAAGGTGTTTCCAAAGCCGTTGAAAATATCAATACCGTTATCAACGATGCGCTGACAGGAATGGATGCATCTGATATTTATGCTGTGGATGCTGCCATGATCAAGGCAGACGGAACAAAAGATAAATCCAAACTTGGCGCAAATGCTATTCTTGCTGTATCTATCGCATGCGCACGTGCAGCAGCTATCTCACTTGACATTCCGCTTTACAGATTCCTTGGCGGCGTGAACGGGAACAGACTTCCTGTTCCAATGATGAACATCTTAAACGGTGGTGCACATGCTGCAAATACTGTAGATGTTCAGGAGTTTATGATCATGCCTGCAGGAGCACCAAGCTTCAAAGAGGGACTTCGCTGGTGTACAGAGGTATTCCATGCACTTGCAGCACTTCTCAAAGAGAAAGGTCTTGCAACAAGCGTTGGTGATGAAGGTGGTTTTGCACCGGACCTTGGAAGCGACGAGGAAGCCATCGAGTACATTCTTGAGGCAGTAAAGAAAGCAGGATATGAGCCAGGAAAAGATTTCGTTCTTGCGATGGATGCTGCATCCAGCGAGTGGAAAGGAAGCCAGAAGGGCGAGTATGTTCTGCCGAAATGCGGAAAGAAATTTACCTCAGCCGAGCTTGTTGAGCATTGGAAGAACCTGATCGAGAAATATCCGATCTACTCCATCGAGGATGGCCTTGATGAGGAAGACTGGGAAGGATGGCAGATCATGACAAAAGAGCTTGGCGGAAAAGTACAGCTCGTAGGTGATGACCTGTTCGTTACAAATACAGAGCGTCTTGAAAAAGGTATCAGCCTTGGCTGCGGAAACTCCATTCTGATCAAACTGAATCAGATCGGTTCTGTATCTGAGACACTGGAAGCGATCAAGATGGCGCATAAAGCAGGCTATACAGCAATTTCTTCTCATCGTTCCGGCGAGACAGAAGATACAACTATTGCGGATCTTGCAGTAGCACTGAACACCTGCCAGATCAAGACTGGAGCACCGTCCAGAAGTGAGCGTGTTGCTAAATACAACCAGCTTCTCCGTATTGAGGAAGAGCTTGGTGAGGCAGCAGTATACCCAGGATTCCAGGCCTTCAATATTAAGAGATAATCAAAAATCCCATAAAATCCATTTGTTATAAATAAGCCAAGAGTACCCAAGGGCCAGTGCAGGAGAAATTCTGTACTGACCCTGGTTTTTGTGCTGCAGTGAAGAGTCTTTTTCGCAGAAACATATCGAATTTCACCCAAAAGTAGATAAGATCCGGACAGCATTTACAGAGATTGCGGCTGGGTTTGGTGCAGGTGAATATAAAGACGCAGGAGAAGCAGCAGAAGCGTTTGTGGAAAACTGCGGAAAATAACATAATTTTCAAAAAGGTGCGCGTGGGCGCATCTTTTTTTGGCAAAAATAATGTTGCCAGATTTGTGAAAATGGTATATTATGTTTTACAGC
>CAVBVT010000107.1:0-9384 GCA_963598855.1 Eggerthellaceae bacterium | reverse complement strand
CTACAGAGGTGATGACACAGAATTTATAAGAACCGGAAAAAAGATTCGCCATGTTTTGACTTTGATCCTGGTAGCTTTTCCAGTCTGTGCAATGTGGGAATTGATCCAGAATCACATTGACGGAGACAGTGAGAGGAAATGGCTGGAATCCCTGGTTTCCGGAGAACATATCAGGCAGTTTCTTCTATATAATAATAGTTCCCAGGTGAAATGGCACCTGTGGTTTTTACCTGCACTTTTATACTGTTACCTTCTGTTTGCAGCGGTATCCAGATTCCGTTTGTACAAACTGGCCTATGTTCTGATACCGGTATTGCTTGCAGCCCATTTTGCAATGGAGGAATTTTCTCCTTATCTGGACGAACATTTCCGGGTCATGCAGTTCCGGAATTATTTATTTACCGGTTTTCCGTTCTTTATGTCCGGACATTTTATCCATAAATATCAGCAGCAGATCCGAAGGTGGTTTTCCGGCAGAAGAGAAGTGATTCTATATGGCATGGTGGAAGTGGGAGCAATATCCAGCCTGATCGAATACCGATATTTGGGAAAACAGGAACTTCTGATAGGTTCCGTATGTATGGCTGCAGGTCTTTTTCTGATTGCCATCGTAAAGCAGGACGCGGAGATTCCGGAAACACTGGCGTCAGTGGGACAGAAGTATGCTTTTTTTATCTATCTTTTTCATCTGTGTGTGTCCGATATACTGAAAGATACTTTCCGTGCAGCAGGACTTGGGAAAAATATCCTATATCTGTGGGCAAAGCCCGTTATGGTATGCATCTTTGTTACAATGGCAGCAGTGATATATTTTATAGTATTTTCACATTTGAAATCTGTCATTCTGCACAAAAATATGTTAAAATAGCTTCTATTAGTGAGTAAAGTAGTGAGAAAAGGCGACTGTCTGCGTGTCACTATCCAGACAGTTGAAACATAAAGTACAAAGGAGCAGAAACTATGGATTTACGAAACAGAGCTGAGGCCAGCGGTGACGGACATGACGAGAGCATCCTGAACCCTGAGATGCCTAATGAGACAGACCTGACGAAGAAAGAGAAGCGTCAGATCGAACGTGAGAAACTGAAAGGAATGGGAACCGGAAAGAAGCTGCAGTATATCTGGATGTATTATAAGGTACACATGCTTTGCATGGTATTAGCCATCGGTGCAGTTTGCCTGGGTGTCAGCCTTTATCAGCATGCGAAGATGGAGACTGTTCTTTCCATTGCAGTTGTGGATGCCGGCGATTTTACAGCAGACGAAGTGGAAAAAAACATCCTCGACCTTCTTAACACCGATAATAAATACGCCCAGGTCAGTGTGGCACAGAATCTGATAACCGATGAAACTGGCGCAGATTTGGATTATTATGCAAGAATGGCATATGTCACAGAAATCCAGACGGCTACAGTGGATGTCCTGGTAATGCCGAAGGAATTATATGAAACAGAGAAGGACAAAGGCATGTATGCGAATCTGAGGGAACTTTTTGGAGATGAGATCTATGAAGCTCTGGGAGCAACAGACGAGCAGCATCTGGAACTTGATAATGACAAGATTACAGAGGAGTTTGGTCTTCGCTACGATCCGATCTGTATCTGCATCCCGGGAAATGTAAAGAATAAAGAGAACGCACTGAAATGGATCCAGTCCATTCTGTAAAAGAATTAAATATCATAAGAAAAGATAAGACCGCCAATCCGGGAAGTATGGATCGACGGTCTTATCTTTTATAAATGAATATTACAGTGTGTCGTTACGTTTGATGTAACCTGGCTTGTCAGCCGGAGCAATGAGCTCTTTGGAGTGGGTGATCTTCGCATGTTTGTCCACTACGAAATTCTCGATATGTACATTTGCACCAATGGTAGTGTCTGCCAGAACAACGCAGTTCTTGATAACAGCACCTTTCTTAATGGTACAGCCACGTCCGATAATGGAATTCTCTACAGTTCCCTCGATCTTGGAACCATTGGAGATAACGGAGTTGGAAACACTTGCTGTATCGAAATAATGTGTCGGACAGGAGTTGTTGGTACGTGTGTAGATCGGCCAGTTCTCATGGAACAGTTCAGTAGCTGCCTTGTAGTCGATCAGATCCATGTTTGCATCATGATAGCTCTTGAAATCTGTGATCGATGCAAAATATCCACGGTGAGATACACCACGGACATCCAGATCGCCGCATTCGCATCCAGCGTTGATCACATCTGCCAGAGTGTAAAGAGAGGAGATCTCTTTAGCCTTGTGGATGAGCTTGATGAACAGTTCTTTGCTCATTACATAGGTATCCATGAAGATGTTGCGGTTCTTGGCATTACCTTGGTTGCGCTCTAAGGAGAGAACACCCTTCTGACGGTTCAGGTTCAGAACTCGGCAATCAAGATAGTTGTCCTTGGCATTGTCAACAGAGTGATACAGCATGGTGATATCAGCACCGGATTCAATATGAGCATCGATCAGTTTGGAATAATCGGTGGTGTAGATCATATAGTTCGGTGCGATAACTACGTATGGATAATGGATCGCTTCGATACACTCCAGGTTTGCATAGTAGTTGGCGATATCTGTATTGTAGATGTCGCTGGATCCGTAATTCTCGGAGAAAAGGATCTGGAGCTTACCGCTCTTGGAGTTGATGTTATAGTGACGTCCTGTTCCAAGGTGCTCAACCAGAGAACGTGGTTTATTCTTAACATAAACCTGGATGTATTCGATACCGCTGTTTGTCATATTTGAGATCGGGAAGTCGATCACACGGTATCTTCCAAGGAATGAAAAGGCGCCGATCGCACGGTAGTCCTGAAGCCCCTCCACATGAATACTTCTTCCTGAGGAATTCACGATTCCAAATGCTTTAAACATATTACTCAGCCCCCTTTACACGTTTTGATACAAGTTCGATGTGCTCGCTGTCTTTAGATCCGACTTTGGCGTTTGCACCGATGACAACTCTGTCAGCGACGAGAGCACGGCGAACAACAGCACCAGCCTCAACAACAGCACCTGGCATCAGAACACTGTCGATAACTTTTGCACCAGGGCCAACGATTGCACCTGTGAAAAGTACGGAGTTGGTAACTTCACCTTCTACAACACAGCCCTGAGTGATAAATGCAGTATTGATCACTGCAGTATCGCTGATGTACTGAGGAAGTGTGGTAGTATCCTCTGTGTAGATCTTCCAGGTCGGATCATCCAGATCCAATTCGTTGTCCGGGCTGAGGAGGTCCATATTAGCTTCCCAGAGGGAATCGATAGTTCCTACATCTTTCCAGTAGCCCTTGAATCTGTAAGCATAAAGAGCCTTGTCCTGGGCAAGAAGAGTTGGAATGATATCTTTACCGAAGTCATGGTTGGAATCCGGATTCTTGATATCAGCCAGAAGAAGCTTGCGAAGAAGTTTCCAGTTAAATATGTAAATACCCATGGAAGCAAGATTGCTCTTAGGATGTTCCGGTTTCTCTACGAATTCCTCGATGCGGTCTTCTTCACCGGTGTTCATGATACCGAAACGGCTGGCTTCGTTCATCGGAACTTCGATAACTGCGATGGTTGCATCTGCTTTATGCTGGATATGGTAATCAAGCATTTGTGCATAATTCATTTTATAGATATGGTCACCGGAAAGGATCAGAAGATATTCCGGATTCTGGGAATCAATAAAATCAATATTCTGAGAAATAGCATCAGCTGTTCCACGATATACATTAAGTCCGGCATCAGCCTTCTCACGCGGCGGAAGTACATATACTCCGCTGTCCTTGGCATCGAGACCCCAGCGTCCGCCAGCTGCTACATAGCTGTTCAGTAAAATTGATTCGTACTGAGTCAGTACACCTACTACATCAATGCCACTGTTGGCACAGTTACTGAGCGGAAAATCCACGATGCGATACTTACCACCATAACCAACGGCTGGCTTGGCAACTTTATTCGTCAACTCGTGAAGACGACTTCCTCTTCCGCCGGCCAGAATCATTGCTAACATACTGTTTTGTTTCATGGCGAATCCTCACTTTCATTTCTTGTTTACCGTCAGGAAAAATTTAACCATTAAAACGATAAACTTTGTTCATATTATACACCTTTTTGAATTGGAAATCCAGTTTTTTGTGCAAAAAAACGTTATTTTTGTGTTAAAATTTTTAGCAAATAAGTAAAATTTATGACATGATTTGTTAGAAAAGAACGAAACATCCAAAGTCAGTCCGTAATACCATAAAAGCAGTTCAGAAACATTCAGGTGCAGATAAGAAAGAAAACGTGTATCCTGAAAACAGGAAAATATATAAAAAATATACTGAAAGGAAGATTGCAGGCGTGTCTCTCCGGGGAAAACTTCCACATGTACGAAAGTCGGATTGACAGAAGAAGAGTAATATGATATTGTAAAAACACAAAGTTAGTAACAACTAACTACACGATGCACGTTGTAGCTCAGCAGGGAACTTCCCTGATTCGATTGAATAAAATACAGCATACAATAATAAAGCTTTCAATTCAGAAAAAGAGTTATCGAAAGGAGCAATATCATATGGGAAAACGTCTCAGAACAGCAGGAAAAAACAGCCTTGATTTCCTGAAATATGTAGGGCCTGGCCTGCTGGTGACAGTAGGGTTTATTGACCCGGGAAACTGGGCTTCGAATATAGCAGCTGGTTCCGGATATGGATACAGTCTTTTGTGGATGGTGACACTGTCTACCATCATGCTGATCATTTTGCAGCATAATGCTGCGCATCTGGGAATCGTCACAGGCCTTTGTATTTCTGAAGCAGCCAGCAGATATATCAACCGTACCTTGAAAAATGTGATCCTCTGGACTGCTGTAGCTGCTGCAATAGCCACAGCTATGGCCGAGATCCTTGGCGGAGCGATCGCACTGCAGATGCTGTTTCATATTCCCATCCGTATAGGATGCCTTGTGATTCTGTCGGTGGCCCTTTTGTGCCAGTTTACCAATGCTTATAAAAGGATCGAGAAACTGATTATTATTTTTGTATCGCTGATCGGTTTTTCATTCCTCATTGAAATTGCCCTGGCAGATATTGACTGGCCGGCAGCAGTAGTGGGATGGGTGAAACCCTCTTTTCCGGAGCATTCCATGCCTGTGATCATGAGTGTCCTTGGAGCTGTTGTGATGCCTCATAATCTTTTCCTGCATTCAGAGGTGATCCAGAGCAGACAGTGGAATCTGGAGGATGAGGCAGTCATAGAAAAACAGCTGAAATATGAATTTAAGGATACACTTTTTTCCATGATCATTGGCTGGGCCATCAACAGTGCCATGATCCTTATGGCAGCTTCCACATTTTTTCAGGGAGGAAATGGAACAGCAGTGGATGATCTGGCAGTGGCTGGCGGCATGCTGACACCTCTTATGGGAAAAGCGGCATCTGTGATTTTTGCCATCGCGCTTTTGCTGGCAGGAATCTCATCCAGCATTACAGCAGGAATGGCAGGCGGAACTATCTTTTCGGGGATTTTTAACAAGCCATACGACATTGGTTCAAAAGAGACAAAAGCAGGTGTGCTTGTGACGATGATCCCGGCAATGCTGATTATTCTTGTGATTCGTTCACCTTTTGACGGGCTGATCTATTCCCAGATGTTTCTTGGAATGCAGCTTCCGATAACAATATTTACACAGATTTATCTTACTTCATCAAGAAAGGTTATGGGGAAATATGCAAACAGTACAAGATTGAAGATCGTATTATGGAGTATATCTGCGATTGTGACGCTTTTAAATATAGGATTGCTGATAACTGGGGCATAAAACTACACAAATGTGGGAAGAAAAGAGCAAAATTAAAAAAGTGTTGCTCTTATTGCAAAAAAAGTATACAATTATGCTATAACTATGCGGAGATCGTACTGATAAAATACAGCGGTTTCCGGGGGGGGTATAAAGTGGGCAAAAATGCGTCAGGAATGTATGTAATAGATGAAGATTATAATATAGTCAACTATAATCATGAGGCGAAGATGATGTACCCACAATTGATAAAACAAGAGAAATGTTATAAATGTCTCATGGATAGAGAGATTCCGTGTGATGATTGTCCTATAGCCAGGGGGATTGAAGAACCGAAAAACTATCTGGATCCGCTAAGCAGAGCACTGAGATCTGTGGATGTAGTGGGGGTAGAGCTTGAGTCAGGAAAGGCAGGACATGCATTGTTTTTTTCAGCAGCAGAGGCTACAGAGGAGATTTACAGAGAACTGACAGGAAACGGAGAGAACACTCTGCTTCTTGGGGTTGTTGATGCTCTGGGAAAAGATTACAGCAACATTTATTCCGTAGATCGTGAGACTCATAAGGTGCGTGTCTGTAGATTCCATGATCAGATGATAAACAGCGTGGAAGAGAGCATGATCCGTGAGAATCCCTATGAGCAGATAATGGATATTTATATAGAAAATAATGTTGCAGCTGAGGATAAGATCCGAATGCAGCGGGTTATGGATTTCCAGAATGTATGTGAGCGTCTTACCAGAAATCCTCAGTTTATCATTCATTACAAAGTTCGAAGAGGTGGAATGATTCATTATTACTATGTGAAATGCGCAAGGATCGGTGAGGCGGATAACTTTACAGATATGGTATTTGCTTTTGCCAATGAAGATATGGATGTGCAGCATAGTGAGATGAAAGCGATTCTGGAACCAGGAGGAACAGCATCCAGAAGAAAGATTCTTATTATAGAGGACAATGAGCTGAATCGTAAGCTGCTGGCTGAGTTGCTAGAAGACAGCTTTGACGTTATGACAGCAGTGAACGGAGAGAAAGGCCTGAAACTTCTGGGTGAGAATTACAGAGATATTTCTGCTGTACTGCTGGATGTGAGTATGCCGATCTGTGACGGGGTCCAGTTTCTGGAACGGATCAAGGGTGATGTAATGCTTTCCTCAATTCCTGTGATCGTAATTACAGGAAGCAACCGTCCGGAAGATGAAGTGCGTTGCCTGGAACTTGGTGCCGTGGATTTCATAAGAAAACCATACAATGTCCGTATTGTGAAAAGTAAGATCAACAGTGTGATCAAGCTTCGGGAATCAGCTATTGTTTTGTCTGCACTGGAGTATGATGAGCTGACAGGACTTTATATCCGGCAGGCATTTTTCCATCATGCGAAGACGCTGATGTATTTAAAACAGGAAGAGAAATTCCATGTTGTTGTTGCTGATGTTAAGAATTTTAAATGGATCAATAGTACATATGGTGAGAAAAAGGGTGATCAGGTTCTGGTTTATCTGGGGGATACATATAAGAACCATGTCCATAAAGGTATGGTAGCCAGATATGGAGGAGATCAGTTTGTTGCTATTTTATATGGTGATATAGAAACCGGGCCTGAGCAGGTAGAGAGAATAGTCTGTGAAATCAAGGAGAAAGCTCCGATCCCGAATCTGATAGTAAATTATGGTATTTACGAGGATGTGGATAAAACATTATCGCTGACGCTGATCTGCGACAAGGCATTTTTGGCACTGAAGAGTATACGGGATGATTATGAGCATCAGTTTGCTTTTTATGATAAGGAGATGGGACATAAACATAGCCAGGAACGGATGATGGAAAATGGATTTGATGATGCAATCCGCAATGAAGAATTTGTGGTTTACCTTCAGCCAAAATACAGTGTTGCTACAGAGGAGATTGTTGGTGCAGAGGCACTTGTCCGTTGGAAAAAGAAAGACGGAATCATGATATCTCCGGGTGAATTTATTCCGCTCTATGAGAAAAATGGACTGATCGTACGTCTGGATGAATATGTGTTCCGTAAGGTGTGTGAATTACAGAGAGATCACATGAAGGCGGGCGGGAAGCTCATCCCTATTTCTGTGAACCTTTCAAGGGCAAGTATCCATTATGAGAATATGATCCAGCGGTATGTACGGATCGTGGAGGAGAAGGGGATTCCTTTTTCAGCAGTGCCGATCGAGCTGACAGAGACAGCTGCACTTTACAATATGCAGATCAAGGAACTTACCGAGAAGATGGTAGAGGCCGGATTCGAGCTGCATATGGATGATTTTGGCTCCGGCTATTCTTCCCTGACAAGCCTGAACCAGCTTCCATTCGATACACTGAAACTGGATAAGAGCCTCATTGATTATATAGAGAATTCGCGTGGACGGGAAGTGATCCGACACACGATCGCGCTGGCGCACAGTCTTGGAATACAGGTACTTGCAGAGGGTGTGGAGAAAGCGGATCAGGTGGAAATCTTAAGAACTCTTAACTGCGATGAGATCCAGGGCTTCTATTACGCAAGGCCGGTGCCGTGGCAGGAGTTTGATGAGAATTTTGTGAATAAATAAGATATAAATAGCAGTCGGAAACGTGGAAAAGTGCTTTTGGCTGTATACAAAGAAACAGTTCGTAGTGGGGTGAACTGTTTTTTTGCGTGCGGATAATGTACAGAGAGAGGATCAGAAAATGCACCAGAAGTTGTCTCAGAAGGAGCTGCAGTCTCTGGAGAAAGAGTTTTTGTATCATGATGGAAATTCAGGGATTATAGGTGGATATTGCGATTCGGATTTTACAGTTTATTGTATAAGCGAAGAGATGGTAGAACTGTTAGGATAAGCGTTCCCTCTCTCCCGGTTATGATAAGGCAGTGAATACGGATGCAGGGGATTAAGTGGTGGGATGAGAGGGGCTGCTTATTAATGTTCAGTTATCTTTTCTGTACACGCTTTTCTACAAGGTTCAGCACTGCATACAGTCCCATGGCAATGATGCACAGGATCACAATGGACATCAGCACCCAGGTAAGCTTAAAGGTCTGGCTGCCGTAGATAATAAGATAACCAAGGCCTTTTCTGGCACCGATGAATTCGCCGATGATCACGCCAACCAGACAAAGACCGATATTTACTTTCATAACACTTAAGATCAGAGGAACAGAAGCTGGCAGAACGATTTTTGTCAGCTTTTCTTTTTTATGTCCGCCAAGAGTTTCGATCAGTTTCAGTTTATCCGGATCAGCCTGACAGAAACCGGAATACAGATTGATGATGGAGCCGAAGATGGCAACGGACATACCGGCCACCACGATAGTACGTTCGTTGGCACCGAGCCACACAATAAGAAGAGGTGCAAGGGCAGATTTCGGCAGGCTGTTGAGAACCACAAGGTAAGGCTCCAGAACCTGGGAAGTCCGCGGAGAGCACCACAGAAGGACGGCTGTGCCCACACCCAGGATCACAACAAAAAAGAAACTGACAAGAGTTTCTGTCAGCGTGACTGCAATATGGGAAAAAAGCGACTGATCCCTGCACATGGTGAGAAAAGTCTTTGCAATCAGGGATGGACTGCTGAAAATAAAAGAGTCGATCCATCCGCGTGCGGCGGACACTTCCCAGAGT
>CAVBVT010000106.1:0-9572 GCA_963598855.1 Eggerthellaceae bacterium | reverse complement strand
ATTGATAAGAAGCTCCGTTTCCGTGATATTGAACTTGTAAAAAAAGAACTCCAGTTTTTCATAGATCATAAAGTTCCGCAGGTGAAATTTGTAGATCGTACTTTCAACTGCAAACATGACCATGCAATGGCGATCTGGAAATATATCACAGACCATGATAATGGGATTACTAATTTTCACTTTGAGATCTCAGCGGATCTTTTACGGGAAGAGGAACTTGCACTGATGAGTACCATGCGTCCGGGACTGATCCAGCTGGAGATCGGTGTGCAGTCCACCAATCCTGAGACGATCCGAGCTATCCGGAGAACCATGGATTTCAAAAAACTGAAAGAAATCGTAGATAAGATCCACAGTTTTGGAAACATCCACCAGCATCTAGATCTTATCGCAGGGCTTCCGTATGAAGGATATGACAGCTTTCATAAATCATTCTGTGATGTATATGCCATGCGCCCGGAGCAGTTCCAGCTTGGCTTTCTGAAAGTACTGAAGGGTTCCCATATGATGGAGATGACAGAGGAATACAAGATCCTTTATAAAGACAGGGAACCGTATGAAGTACTTTCCACAGCATGGCTTACCTATGCTGAAATTTTAAGGCTGAAAATGGTGGAAAGTATGGTGGAAGTGTATTATAATAGTGGTCAGTTCAAAAATACCCTTGTATTTCTGGAAGGATATTTCGAAGATACGTTTCGGATGTATGAGGCATTTGGCAGATTTTATGAAAAGAGAGGTTATTTTGAGATCTCTCATTCCAGGATGAGACGTTATGAGATTCTTATGGAATTTGCCGGAGAACACAGTGAGATCCCTCTGGAGAAGCTTTCGGATGTTATGCTTCTGGATCTTTATCTCAGAGAGAATCTGAAGAGCAGGCCATCTTTTTCATCAGATCAGAAACCGTATGAGCGTATGATCTGGGCTTACCGCAAAGAGAAGAAGATTCCGAAAACAGCACACATCGAAGTATTCCGGGATGAAAAGATCATGCTTTTTGATTATACAGACAGGGATCCGCTGACAAACAACGCGAGATTAATAGATATCACAGACGAGGTGAATAGAAATTATGGGAATGTTTGATCCGAAAAAAAGAAAAGTGATCACAGCGATCATCGCAGTTATTCTGGTACTTGCAATGGTAGTTCCGACTGTGCTTTCACTGATCATTTACTAAGGACGGTATTTTATGAAACTTGGGAAAAAAGCCCTCGAGGCTTTGCAGGCGGAAATTGACGGGCAGCTTAACCCCGGCGACGAGCTGATCGTGGCAGGACCTGTGGCAGCAGAGGGAACTGCCTGGCTCACAGAGAATAATCATGACAGGCTGAGAGAAGTTTTTGCAGAACGTTTTCTGGAAGATGCCAGAAGACTTCCGGAAGTTTACGGCACAGGAATGAGAGAAGAGAACAATAAAGTCTGGGAAATGGCAGCGAAAGCAGGAGCCAGTGCCAGATATCTCATGGGTAAGGGCGGTTTTCTGGCAGCTCTCTGGAAGATGGCAGAGGCTTCCGGTGTGGGACTTGAAGTGTATCTTCGCAGTGTGCCGATCCGACAGGAGACCATAGAGATCTGTGAGATCTTTGATGTGAATCCTTATAAGCTTATGTCAGGAGGAAGCGTGCTTCTGGGAATCCAGGGCGGAGATGCTTTTGTGCAGGAGCTGAGAAGAGAAGGCATTATGGCTGCTGTGATCGGACAGACGAATTCCGGAAATGCCAGACTTCTTTACAGCGGCGGAAATGCCAGATATCTGGAACGGCCGGAAAATAATGCTATGCAGAAAAGAGGAAAATAGATGGGAGTTTTAAACATTGTACTCCATGAGCCGGAGATTCCGGCGAATACAGGAAATATCGGAAGAACCTGTGTGGCAACAGGAACCAGGCTGCATTTGATCGAGCCGTTGGGATTCCGTCTCAATGAGAAGGCAATCAAGCGTGCAGGTATGGATTACTGGGAACATCTGGATGTGACAAGATATCTGGATTATGAGGATTTTCTCAAGAAGAATCCCGGAGCAAAGATCTATTACGCAACGACCAAAGCTCCCCAGACTTATACAGACGTACAGTATGAAGATGACTGCTTTATCATGTTTGGCAAGGAGAGTGCAGGCATCCCGGAGGATATCCTGGTGAATAATCAGGAGACCTGTGTGAGGATCCCGATGATCGGAGATATCCGGTCGCTGAACTTAAGCAATTCCGTTGCGATTGTGCTTTATGAGGCACTGCGCCAGCATAATTTTGCACATATGAACCTGGAAGGGCATCTTCGGAATTATGACTGGAAATAGGAAATGCAGATCAGCAGAGATTTGGCAGGAATAAAAAACAGAAAGTAAATACTGGGAAAATAAAAAACCTCTGGTTTGGATAAGCTGTAGAAAAATGTATATCTTACAGCTGTTTAAACCAGAGGTTTTCTGCTTATTTTGCCTTCTCAAGCGTAAAGATAAATTCTGTTCCAACTCCCACGGTACTGATCACATTAATGTTCTGTTTATGTGCATTGATGATCTCTTTTACAATGGCAAGTCCAAGCCCGGTTCCTTTGCGGTCTTTTCCGCGGGAGGCATCGATCTTGTAAAAACGGTCCCATATTTTGGAAAGGCTTTCTTTTGGGATGCCGGTTCCGTGATCCTTTACAGAGACAAAAACTTTTCCGTGATTGACTGTGGTTTCCAGTATGATAGATGAATTATCATTGCTGAATTTTACGGCATTGTCCAGTAAATTGTACAGTACCTGCTGGATCTGCTCCATATCTGCACGGACAAAGAGTTCTTTTCCTGCAAGGAGAAGTTCCAGTCGGATATTCCGTTCTGAGCAGGTACCCTCAAAAGATGCAGCAGTGGTCCGGATGGTTTCATTGATATCAAAGCGGCGCATGTGCATCATTCGTTTTTTTACATCCAGTTCATTTAAGGTAAGAAGACTTCTGGTAAGCTTCTCCAGGCGGGTGGACTCAAAAGCAATGACTTTAAGGTATCGTTCCTGCATTTCCGGCGGGATAGTGCCGTCCAGCATGGCTTCCACATAACCTTTGATGGAGGTCAGCGGAGAACGGAAATCGTGGGACACATTAGAGATAAACTGTCTCTGGTACTCGCCGTTTTTGTTCAGCTTGTCTGCCATGTAGTTGAGGGAGTGGGAGAGATATCCCATCTCATCCTCAGAATCTACAGGAATCGTATAGGAAAGATTTCCGTTGGCAAATTCCAGCGCACCTTTCAGGATCTCCTTCAGAGGTTTATGTACCCGGAAGAAATAGACCAGCAGAAAGCTGAAAAACAGTGCATAAATAACAATAAAGATCACGATCATGACCTCTACGATGTTGCTGCGGCTTTCGTAGAGGTTTTTCATTGGATAATGGATCGAGAGATATCCGATGACCTGATCGGCATCTTTAATGGGTGCGATGGTACTTAACTGGGGTGTTTTGAATGTCCCATAAAAGGTATCGGAAGAATACCAGCTTTCTTCGTAGTCAGAAGGTTTGAAATTCCGGATGGTGATCTGATCAGAATCCAGATCATCTGTGTTGACAAGAACGGTTCCATCCGTATCCATGATCCAGAAGTCCGCATTCTGAAAAGCAGCTGCAGAATTCAGGGCCAGGGAAATCTGTTCATTGTCCGGATCTTTTACAGCCTGCCGGACCTCTTCCTGGGATGCGATATGGCTGGCTGTGCGGTAAAGTGAAGCACCGGTAGTTTTTTCCAGCTTTTTTTCTACAAGGTAAGAGCCGCCGGAGGAAAGAAGCAGAAAGCAGATTCCTCCGATCACAAAGTATAAGGCCAGCAGTTTCGTATAAAGATGCTGTTTCATCAGGCTTTTACCTCGAATTTATAACCGATGCCCCATACGGTGGAAAGTGCCCAGTTTGGATTATCCTTGATCTTTTCACGGAGACGTTTGATGTGTACGTCTACAGTACGTGTGTCGCCGATGTATTCATAACCCCAGATATGATCCAGAAGCTGCTCTCTTGTAAAGACCTGATTCGGTGAGGATGCCAGGAAGTAAAGAAGTTCCAGTTCTTTTGGAGGCATATCGATCTGGTGTCCCATATATGTCACGGAATAATTGGTAAGGTTGATCACCAGATCCGGGTAGGAAACACATTTCTCTTTCGGGGCAGAAGATGGAGATTTCACATGGAATCTGCGAAGTACCGCGCGGACACGGGCTACCAGCTCCTTGGAGTCAAATGGTTTGATAATGTAGTCATCAGCTCCCAGCTCGAGGCCGAGAACCTTGTCAAAAGTCTCACCTTTTGCGGAGAGCATGATGATTGGTACATCAGAGGTATGGCGGATCTCACGGCATACCTGATATCCGTCAATTCCCGGAAGCATCAGATCCAGAAGGATCAGATCCGGGTGAAAAATATGGAACTGCTTCAGGGCTTCCTCGCCATCATTTACGATCTTGGTCTCAAAGCATTCTTTTGTAAGGTAGAGAGCTACCAGCTCTGCGATATTGTTGTCATCGTCAACAATGAGAATTTTCTGTTTTGTAGCCATGATAAGCTCCTTTTTATTTTTTGAATTCTACGATGGTTACGCCGGCATCGCCTTCTCCGAACTCACCGAGACGGAAGGAAGCCACATGTTTCTGGCGTTTCAGATAATTGTGTACACCTTTTCTGAGCGCGCCGGTACCTTTACCGTGTACAATGCGGACAGATTTCATATGTGCAATGTAAGCGTCATCTAGATATTTGTCCAGCTCTGCAACTGCTTCGTCAACGGTTTTTCCAAGGAGATTGATCTCAGTGGAAATGCTGGCTGCTTTTGACATACGGATCTTTCCTGCGCCTGTACGCTGCATGGACGGAGTGGTGATCACAGGCTCATCCACAAGCTCCAGGTCAGAGATATGTACTTTGGAACGGATGATGCCCATCTGTACAAAGAGATATCCCTTGGAATCCGGATGACTGGAAACAGTTCCTTTGAGATTCAGGCTTAAGACTTTTACAGTATCTCCAAGAGAAAGATCGGATGGCTTTAGCTGTTTCTTTGGTTTCTGTTTCTGCTGCCTGGAAGACATGCCTTTTTCTGCTTTTGACATACGTTTCTTTAAGTTCTGGCGTTCTTTTTCCACGGAAGCTGTGTCCACGTGATCCTTCTGGAATTTATGGAAAAGCTTCATGGTCTGGTCTGCATATTCCTTGGCATCGCGGAGGATCGCGTGTGCCTGTTCGTTGGCCTCGCGGAGAATACGTTCTTTGCGTTCATCTAGTTTTTCTTCTTTTTCCTGGAGGGATTTCTTAAGTTCAGCTACCTGCTCTTTATAGCGGGCGATCTCTGCACGTTCATTTTCAATCGTGACACGGCTCTGTTCCAGAGAAGTCAGAACATCCTCAAAGGATTCATCCTGCTCGCTGATCTGTTCTTTCGCCTTATCAATGATGAAATCAGGAAGTCCCAGTTTGGAAGAGATAGCGAAAGCATTACTTTTTCCAGGAACACCGATGAGAAGACGGTAAGTAGGACGCAGGGTTTCCACATCGAATTCGCAGCAGGCATTTTCTACGCCTGGTGTGGAAAGTGCGTAAATTTTCAGTTCGCTGTAATGGGTGGTGGCCATGGTGCGGATTCCCTGCTCATGGAGGTGGGAAAGAATTGCAATGGCCAGTGCTGCACCTTCTGTCGGGTCTGTTCCTGCGCCAAGCTCATCAAAGAGGACAAGGGAGTCCTGATCTGCGGACTTGAGGAAAGAGACTACATTTGTCATATGGGAGGAGAAGGTACTTAATGACTGTTCGATACTCTGTTCGTCACCGATATCTGCATAAACTTCGCGGAAAAGTGCAAGTTCGGAGCGGTCCAGTGCCGGGATATGAAGGCCTGCCTGACCCATGAGAGTGAGAAGACCCACGGTTTTCAGGGAGACAGTTTTACCGCCGGTGTTCGGTCCTGTGACAACAAGGAGGTCAAAATCATCTCCAAGGCGGATGTCAATGGGAACGGCTTTCTTTTTGTCAATAAGCGGGTGGCGGGCTTGACGGAGACGAATGCGTCCTTCCGTATTAAAGATAGGCTCGCTGGCATTCATATCCATGGCAAGAGCAGCTCTGGCAAAAATAAAGTCAAGCTGTACCATAATGGAAAGATCTGCATGGATCGCTTCCAGTTCTGCGGCTACCTGCTGGCTTAAGCCTGCAAGGATCACTTCGATCTCTTTCTGCTCTTTCAGCTCCAGTTCACGGATGTCATTGTTCAGTTTGACAACTGCCATAGGCTCGATGAAAAGAGTGGAACCGGTTGCTGACTGGTCATGGATCATACCTGGTATCTGGCCTTTGTACTCGGCTTTAACCGGGATACAGTATCGGCCATCTCTCATGGTGATAACAGAATCCTGAAGATAATTCCTTGCACTTCCTGCAACAAGAGAGGAAAGCTGGGAGTGGATGCGGTCGTTGGTGATCTTGATGCTGCGGCGGATCTGACGGAGCGTGCTGCTGGCATCGTCACTGATCTCGTCCTCGGAAAGGATACAGCGGCGGATCTCTGTGCTAAGCGGCGTCAGCGGCTCCAGGGCTTGGAACATGCCGTCGAGGGAATCGGTCATTCCGTCATCGCGGTCGCTTCTGGAATAAGCTTTTACACGGCCGGTATTTTCCAGAAGGCTGCACACAGAGAGAAGTTCCGGCGCATTTAAGGAACTGCCTACAGTAAGGCGCTTCAGGGTACCGCGGATATCTTTGACACTGCCAAAGGAAATGCTGCCTTTTTTGAAGAGACGGGCAAGTGCATCGTGGGTCTGCAGCTGCAAGGAACGGATTTCTTCGATATCTGTGGAAGGGGCAAGCTTCCGGCAGAGATCTTTTCCCATTGGTGAAGAGGCCTTGTCTGTGAGCAGATCTATGATTTTATAATATTCAAGTGCTTTGTATGCTTTTTTGTTCATTGTTGCTATTGTTACTCCTTTTTGTTACTTCTGTTGATTCCGTGTTTTTCTGTGTGACACAGGGTATACAAAAAAACACTTCGTTTCCTATTTTACATGATTTCCGTAGCAAAGGAAAGTAAAATGTGTTATGATACTGAATAAAGCCAAAATGCGCCGGAAGCGTGAGGATGCCTGCGGGGCGAACCGGAAAGAACTGCCGGTTTATGGTTAAGTGTGTTTTAGAGTGTGACTATGAGCGTAAAGGATAGTTGCTCTGAATAAATGTAAAAAAATAAAGTGTAAATAGAAAGGCAAAGAATTTTATGCGTTTTTTAAATGAGTTACATGAGGGAGACAGAGTAAACGGGATCTATCTCTGCAAACAGAAACAGCCGGCTACCACCAAGAACGGCAAGCCCTATGAGAATCTGATCCTTCAGGATAAAACAGGTGTGATCGATGGTAAGATCTGGGATCCGAATTCCCTGGGGATCGATGATTTTGATGCCCTGGATTATATTGAGATCATGGGAGATGTGACAAGTTTTGCAGGTGCCATGCAGCTGAATATCAAGAGAGCGCGCAAGGCAGGAGAGGGTGAATATGACCCGGCAGACTATCTTCCGGTCAGTGAGAACAGCGTGGACGATATGCAGAGCCAGCTTCATGCACTGATCGACAGCGTGAAGAACCCTTACCTTTCCCAGCTTCTGAAGAAGCTTTTTGTGGAAGATAAGGAATTTATGAAAGTGTTCGAGGGCCATTCAGCAGCGAAAACTGTGCATCACGGATTTATCGGCGGACTGATGGAGCATACCCTTGGAGTGACACGTCTCTGCGACTATATGGCGAATGCGTATCCTCTTCTGAACAGAGATCTTCTGATCACAACGGCACTTCTTCACGATGTTGGCAAGACCAAGGAACTTTCTGCCTTTCCGATGAACGATTATACAGATGAGGGACAGCTTCTGGGACACATTGTGATCGGAGCACAGATGGTACACGACCTGGTAAAAGAGATTCCGGATTTTCCGGAGAAACTGGAGAATCAGGTGATTCACTGTATTCTTGCCCACCATGGTGAGCTGGAGTATGGTTCTCCGAAGAAACCTGCACTTGCAGAAGCTGTTGCCCTGAACCTTGCAGATAATACAGATGCAAGAATGGAGACACTGACAGAGATTTTCCATGCAGACAAAGGCAAAAAAGAATGGCTTGGCTACAACCGTCTTTTTGAGTCCAATTTAAGAAGAACAGGAGATATTTAATTCATGGAATTCCGTAAAAATGATATATTAACCCTGGATATAGAAGATTGCGGAGTTGACGGTGAAGGTATCGGGAAAGCCGATGGCTTCACCGTTTTTGTGAAAGATGCCGTGATCGGAGACCGAATCAAAGCCAAGATCATCAAGGCAAAAAAGAACTACGGCTATGGCCGTCTTATGGAGGTTATCACACCGTCTCCGTACCGCGTGAAGCCGGCTTGCCCCATAGCACGTCAGTGCGGCGGCTGCCAGATCCAGGCTTTATCTTATGAAGAACAGCTGAAGTTCAAGGAGAAAAAAGTCCGCGGTCATCTGGAACGGATCGGAGGTTTTAAAGATCTTGAGATGGAACCGATCATGGGAATGGAAGAACCATACCATTACCGCAACAAAGCCCAGTTCCCTGTAGGAAAAAATAAAGACGGAAAGATCATCACCGGTTTTTATGCAGGAAGAACCCATTCTATTATTGAGAATCGGGACTGTATCCTGGGTGTAAAACAGAATAAAGATGTTTTAGACCGTGTGATCGGACATATGGAAAGGTATCATATTCAGCCTTATGATGAGACTACTGGCAAAGGCCTTGTGCGTCACATTATGATCCGCTATGGATTCCATACAGATCAGATCATGGTCTGTCTGATCCTTAATGGAGATAAGATCCCTGCGGAAAAAGCCCTGGTGGAGTCTCTTTGCGAAATTCCGGGAATGACCAGCATTACCATTAATGTAAATAAGAAACGCAATAATGTGATCCTGGGAGACCAGCTTCGCCTTCTCTGGGGACAGTCCTGTATAACGGACAGTATTGGAGAGGTATCGTATCAGATTTCTCCACTGTCTTTTTTTCAGGTCAATCCCATCCAGACCGAAAAATTGTACGGAAAAGCACTGGAATACGCAGGCCTTACCGGAAACGAAACAGTCTGGGATCTGTACTGCGGAATCGGAACGATCTCCCTGTTCCTTGCTCAGAAAGCCAAATTCGTCCGAGGTGTGGAGATCGTTCCACAGGCCATTGACAATGCAAGAGAAAATGCCAAGATCAACGGAATCGAGAATGTGGAGTTCTTTGTTGGAAAAGCAGAAGAAGTACTGCCAAGAGAGTATGAGAAGAATGGTGTCTACGCAGACGTCATCGTTGTAGATCCGCCGCGGAAAGGCTGCGATGAGGTACTTCTGAATACGATCCTCAAGATGAAGCCGGAGAAAGTTGTGTATGTAAGCTGCGACAGTGCAACACTGGCCAGGGATCTGAAGATGCTTTGCGCGGAGGAGTATGAGTTAAAACGGGTATCTACTACTGATATGTTTCCGCAGAGCACGCATGTGGAGACGGTTGTTCTTTTGTCCCAACAAAAACCGGATGACACGATAGAGA